>NZ_JAACGC010000003.1:0-122518 GCF_029237385.1 Aeromonas sp. 1HA1 | reverse complement strand
AGCAGCCAAAGAGAAAACGCATTTAGCCCAATCGGCCGCACGATGAAGAGCAAAAGTTAGCATGATCGTTACCATGTTCGGGAGTCACATAGGAGATCAGATCCTGGAAATCGGGAAAAGTGCCAATCAGTTCACAATATTTGTGTATAAGAGTCAGGGCCAGTACTGTGGCATGGACCAAGCCCACGTAGCCACTTCCAAATACAGTAATATTCATATTGATACAACCAGAATGCCAGAGATGATGTAATTTGGAAAAACAAGAATACGGGGGTTATAAATATTTACCACATTACATAAGATGACCGCATGAGTTAATTGTTACCAGCTGTTTCTGGACCATTGCCGGCCCACTTTTATATACGATATGTTGAACATAAATTTTAGGGCTGCCCCGCTTGCTGGGCACTGATTAATATTCATTATTGGATCGCTTATGCAAGATTTTCTGCCATTTTCGAGGCCCGCCATCGGCGATGCCGAGATAAGTGCTGTCTGCGAGGTGCTGAAATCGGGCTGGATCACCACGGGCCCGAAGAATCACCAGCTGGAGCAGCAATTTTGTGACACATTCGGCTGCCAGCATGCGGTCGCGCTCTGCTCTGCCACCGCCGGTATGCACGTCACCCTGATGGCGTTGGGGATAGGCCCGGGGGATGAGGTGATCACCCCCTCCCAGACTTGGGTCTCCACCATCAACCTCATCACCCTGCTTGGCGCCGAGCCCGTTTTCGTCGACGTGGACAAAGACACACTGATGACCAGCGCCGAACTGATAGCGCCGCTCATTACCGCCAACACCCGTGCCATCATACCAGTCCACTACGCCGGTGCCCCCGTCGATCTGGACCCAATCCTCGACCTGGCACGCCAGCACAGCATCCCCGTCATCGAAGATGCCGCCCACGCGGTCGGCACCCGCTATCGGGATCGCTGGATTGGCGCCACCGGCACCGCCATCTTCTCCTTCCATGCCATCAAAAAACCTGACCTGCGCCGAAGGGGGCATGCTGGTGACCGATGACAAGGCGCTGGCCGACAGGGCCCGCATGCTGAAGTTTCACGGGCTGGGGGTGGATGCCTTCGATCGCATGAGCCTGGGCCGCAAGCCACAGGCGGAAGTGATCACCCCGGGCTTCAAGTACAACCTGACCGACATCAACGCCGCCATCGCCCTGGTGCAGCTGGCGCGCCTGCCCGAGCTCAATGCCAAACGGGCCGAGCTGGTGGCCCGCTATCAGGAAAAACTGGCCGGCCTGCCGCTGATGCCGCTCGCCGTGCCCGCCTATTCCCATCTGCACGCCTGGCACCTGTTCATGGTGCGGGTCGACCCCGAGCGCTGCGACCTGGACCGGGATCAGCTGATGCAGGCGCTGCAGGAGCGCGGCATCGGCACAGGGCTGCATTTTCGGGCCGCCCATACCCAGAAATACTACCGCGAGCGCTACCCGGCACTCAGCCTGCCTCATACCGAGTGGAACTCATCGCGCCTGTGCACCTTGCCACTCTTCCCGGACATGACGCTGGCCGACGTTGACCGTGTGGTCGCGGCACTCATCGACATATTGGAGTAACGACACGTGAACAACACAGATATCAAGCTGGTGTCGGTGATCATCCCCGTCTACAACGAGGAGGCCAGCCTGCCAATGCTGCTGAGCCGGGTCACCGCCGCCTGCGAACGGCTGCCCCAGGATTACGAGGTGCTCCTGATCGATGACGGCAGCCACGACGGCTCCACCGAGATCATCAACGAGGCCGCAGCCGAAGCCGGCAGCAAGCTGGTCGGGGTGCTGCTCAATCGCAACTATGGCCAGCATGCCGCCATCATGGCTGGCTTCGAGACCGCCAAGGGGGATCTGGTGATCACCCTGGATGCGGATCTGCAGAACCCGCCGGAGGAGATCCCCCGTCTGGTGGAGGCTGCCATGCAGGGCTATGACGTGGTGGGCACGGTACGTCGCAACCGCCAGGACTCCTGGTTTCGCAAGACTGCCTCCCGACTCATCAACAAGTCGGTGCAGAAGGCCACCGGCGTGCACATGAGCGACTACGGCTGCATGCTGCGGGCCTACCGCCGCCACATCATAGACGCCATGCTCTGCTGCCAGGAACACAGCACCTTCATCCCCATCCTGGCCAACAGCTTCGCCCGCCGCACCATAGAACTGGAAGTCGGCCATGCCGAGCGGGCCCACGGGGAGTCCAAATACGGCCTGATGCACCTCATCAACCTGATGTATGACCTGGTCACCTGCATGACCACCACCCCCCTGCGGCTGCTCAGCATCGTCGGCAGCGTGGTGGCGGGCATAGGTTTCACCTTCTCCATCCTGCTGATCCTGATGCGCTTGGTGATGGGCTCAGACTGGGCGGCCGATGGCGTCTTCACCCTCTTTGCCATTCTCTTCACCTTCGTCGGCGTACAGCTGCTGGGCATGGGGCTGCTCGGGGAATACATAGGCCGCATGTACACAGACGTGCGCGCCCGTCCCCGCTACTTCATCCATCAGGTCGTGCGCACCGCCTCCACGCCTTCGCAACAGGAAGCTGAATCATGAACGTTGTCGTCTTTGCTTACCATGATATCGGCTGTACCGGTATCGAGGCCCTGCTCGAGGCAGGTTACAGGATCCAGGCCGTCTTCACTCACGCCGACGATCCCGGCGAGCACCGCTTCTTTGGCTCGGTAGCCCAGCTCTGCGCCGAGCACGATCTGCCGGTCTACTCCCCCGAGGATGTCAACCATCCGCTCTGGGTCGAGCGCATCAAGGAGCTGGCGCCCCAGGCCCTCTTCTCCTTCTACTATCGCAACATGCTCAAGCAGGCGATCCTGGACATTCCGACCATCGGTGCCTTCAACCTCCACGGCTCCCTGTTGCCCGCCTACCGCGGCCGCGCGCCCATCAACTGGTGTCTGGTCAACGGCGAGACCGAAACCGGCATCACGCTGCACCAGATGACGGCGCGGCCCGATGCCGGTAACATCGTCGCCCAGCAGGCCGTCGAGATAAAAGACGCCGACACGGCGCTGACCCTGCACGGCAAGGTGCGCCTCGCCGCCAAGACCTTGCTCGAGGCCGAGCTGCCGAAGCTGCGCGCTGGCGACATCTCGCTCACCCCGCAGGATGAGAGCAAGGCCAGCTACTATGGTCGCCGCACCCCGGCCGATGGCGAGCTGCACTGGGATCTCTCGGCCAAGGCGCTCTACAATCTGGTGCGCGCCGTCACCCAGCCCTATCCGGGCGCCTTCAGCTTCGCCGGCGATCGCAAGCTGACGGTGTGGAAGGCAACTCATCTCGAGCAGACCAGTGACAAGCTGCCCGGCACCATCCTCAGCCAGGATCCGCTGCGCATCGCCTGCGGTGAAGGGGTGCTGGAAATCGTGGCAGGCCAGATGGAAGGCGGCCTCTATGTGCGTGGTGCCCAGCTCGCCCGTGAACTGGGTCTGGTGGCAGGCATGCGGCTCGGCGCCAGGGCCAGCAATGCCCTGCGCAAGGAGCGATTGACCCGGGTGCTGATCCTCGGGGTCAATGGCTTCATCGGCAACCACCTGACCGAGCGCCTGCTCAAGGATGGCCGTTATGAGGTCTATGGGCTCGATATCAGCGCCAGCGCACTGGAGCGCTTCATCGGCCATCCCAACTTCCATTTCGTGGAGGGGGACATCAGCATCCACACCGAATGGATCGAGTATCACATCAAGAAGTGCGACCTGATCCTGCCGCTGGTGGCCATCGCCACCCCCATCGAATACACCCGCAACCCGCTGCGCGTGTTCGAGCTCGATTTTGAAGAGAACCTCAAGATCGTCCGCTACTGCGTGAAGTACCACAAGCGCATCATTTTCCCCTCCACCTCCGAGGTGTACGGGATGTGCGACGATCACAGCTTCGATGAAGATGAATCCCGCCTCATCGTCGGCCCCATCCACAAGCAGCGCTGGATCTACTCCGTCTCCAAGCAGCTGCTGGATCGGGTGATCTGGGCCTATGGCAAGAAAGAGGGGCTCAGCTTCACACTGTTCCGCCCCTTCAACTGGATGGGGCCGCGCCTCGACAGCCTGGACTCCGCCCGCATCGGCAGCTCCCGCGCCATCACCCAGTTGATCCTGAACCTGGTGGACGGCACCCCGATCCAGCTGGTGGATGGCGGGGCCCAGAAGCGCTGCTTCACCGACATAGAGGACGGCATCGAGGCGCTGTTTCGCATCATAGAGAACAAGGGCAACCGCTGTGATGGCCAGATCATCAACATCGGCAGCCCGGACAACGAGGCCAGTATCCAGCAGATGGCAGAAGCTGTTGTCACCTTGGCTCATCGCCAGCGTGGTGGCCCTCGGCAGCGGCATGTTGCTCTGGATCTGCCTGCTGCAACGGCTACCGCTGCTGGTCATCCTCGCCGGGGTGGGCTGCTACGCCCTGTCGCTGCTCTGCTGGTTGGCGGCGCTGCACTCCACCCCGCTCAACATTGCCTACCCCCTGCTCAGCACCAGTTATGCACTGGTCTACCTGCTGGCGGTCAGCATCTTTGCCGAGCCGCTGGAGCCTGGCAAGGCGGTGGGGGTGATCTTCATCCTGCTGGGGGCCATGATGGTAGGGATAAAACCGGCGAACAAGAAGCACAACTCACATTAATCCATCACGGGTGGGTACCCGCTATCCTCCCTGTGTAAGGGCTGCTTCGTCAGCCCTTTTCTTATGATGCGGATCCCTCTGCTCACCCAGCTCATCTCCCCTTCGTCGCTGCGCGCCTGGGAACAAGTGTCACGCCAGAGAACCAGTCGGGCGGCGGTACTGACAAGCGGCGCACTTGACCGCACTCGGAACATGCCTTTATAACGGAACGCCCAAGGAAGAGAGAATTCTATGTCGGCCAAGCATCCCATTATTGCGGTTACCGGTTCGTCCGGTGCCGGCACCTCCACCTCCACCAACGCCTTTCGCTCCATGTTTCATCAGCTTGGTTACAAAGCGGCCGTGGTGGAAGGGGACAGTTTTCATCGCTACACCCGACCGGAAATGGACGTAGCAATCCGCAAGGCGCGCGAACAGGGGCGCCACATCAGCTATTTCGGCCCCGAGGCCAACGACTTCGGTCTGCTGGAGTCCTTCTTTCAGCAGTACGGCCAGAACGGCAGCGGTCAGTATCGGCGTTATCTGCACAGCTTCGACGAGGCGGTGCCCTTCAACCAGATGCCGGGCACCTTCACCCCCTGGCAAAACCTGCCAGCCGACACCGACCTGCTGTTCTATGAGGGGCTGCACGGCGGCGTGGTCACCGAGGATCACAACGTGGCTCGCCACGTGGACTTTCTCATCGGCGTGGTGCCCATCGTCAACCTGGAGTGGATCCAGAAGCTCATTCGCGACACCTCGGAGCGCGGGCATTCGCGCGAGGCGGTGACCGATTCGATCGTCCGCTCCATGGATGACTACATCAATTTCATCACACCGCAGTTTTCCCGCACCCACATCAACTTCCAGCGGGTGCCGACCGTGGATACCTCAAACCCCTTCAGTGCCAAGGTGATCCCGAGTCTGGACGAGAGTATGCTGGTGATACGGTTTCGTGGCATCAAGCAGGTGGACTTCCCCTACTTGCTGTCGATGATAGATGGCGCCTTCATGTCACGGATGAACACCATAGTGGTACCGGGCGGCAAGATGGGCTTTGCGATGGAGCTGATCCTGCGCCCGCTAATCCAGCAACTGCTCGAAACCGGCAAGATCACCTGAGCCAAGGAGTTTATGATGCGGCTAGCGTTTCTCTCTGTGGTATTGGCCGCCCTGCTGGGCGGTTGCAGCAGCGGCCCCGCCGCACCGACCGTCGAGCCGGGCACCATGGTGGTGCGACCGGCGACCAACTGGCCGTTCGGGGCGACGCCGCGCTACGCGCTGGCCGAGCAGTTTCAGTATGCGGGGGACAATGCCGAGGGCTGGCTGGAGCCGGTGCAGCAGGCAGTCAATCAGGCGCTCGGCAGCAAGGGCTGGCAAAGTGTGCCCCTCGCCGAGGCCGATCTCTGGGTCGCCATCGGCGTCGCGGGCAGCAAGGATCTGAGCGATGGCGAGATCTTCGCCCGCCTCGGCATGACACCCGGGCTGCAGGCCAAAGCGGGCGATCGCAAGGGCACCCTGGCCATAGTGCTGCTCGACCGGCGCACCCAGCAGGCGGTGTGGAGCAGCACCATCTCCCTCGCCAGCGATGTGGCCATCCCGGAGGCGTCACGCCGCCAGCTGAGCCAGCAACTGGCCAGCCAGATGCTGAACACCCTGCCGACCCGCTGATTCGAAGCCCTTCCTCATAAAACAGAACGGCCTGCGCGAGCAGGCCGTTGCGATCACACAATGACAATCACTTGCGCTGACAGGTCAGCAGGGTCACCCCTTTTTGCGTGAGGAGGACCTGCTTTTCCTGCCTCCAGAAAGTGGTGACACCGTCGGAATACTTTTCACCAGACTCCGCTTCCACCCGTCCCAGCTTGTGATACACGCCAGCATAGGGGAACTGCACCATCTCGGCCTGGGCATCATAGGCCACGGCCAACAGCTCTTCCCCGCACTGGTACTGGCTGTACTGGTACTGGGTTGGTTGCGGCATGCTGCAGGCCGCCAGCCCCAGCAGAGGAAGTAACAGGGTTATGTTTTTCATTGCACTTTCCTTATGTCATGGTGGTATTCAATCGGCAGAGTCGTGGCTATCAGGCTTCAAGAATTTGATAACTATGGGTAATTTCTACCGCTTTTTCCAACATCAGGGAAACGGAACAGTACTTTTCCATCGACAGATCCACTGCGCGAGCCACCTGTTTCTCCGCCAGCCCCTTGCCGGTCACGACGAAGTTGAGGTGGATCTTCTCGAATACCCGCGGCACCGACTCAACTCGCTGCCCTTCCAGCTCCACATGGCAAGCGGTCACGGATTGACGCGCCTTCTCCAGGATGGAGACCACGTCGATTGAGCTGCAACCGCCCACCGCCAGCAGGATCATCTCCATCGGGCTGGCACCTTCGCCGGGGTTGGCGCCGTCCAGAATCACCTGATGACCGGACTCACTCTCGCCGACAAACTTCATGCCTTCCACCCAGCTGACCTTGGCTTTCATCTCACATTTCCTCTTAAATAACGACAGTTCTGAGTGACATAGCATACCCCAGACGACGCGGCAGCGGCACATGTCCGCTATTTTCGCGAACTTGCAGGCTAACTAGATCAAAATCAACATCTGATGCCGCCATCTTCCCTAAAATGGGCGAGATAGCGCAATGGGCAACAAGGGGATCTGGCAAAAGCCCTCAAATCCTTGTCAGCACAGACAAAGGCTCTTATCCTACTGCGACTAATACAAGGAATGGCAAGGTTGGCAGCTTGCCCGGACGCACGAGTCCATAAAAAGACACTACAGAGGAATTCTCATGGTCATTGGCAAACCGCAAAGCGATCCCACCCTGGAATGGTTCTTGTCGCACTGCCACATTCATAAGTATCCCGCCAAGAGCACCCTGATCCATGCGGGTGAGAAAGCGGAAACCCTCTACTACATCGTCAAGGGCACTGTGGCCGTCTTGATCAAGGACGATGAAGGCAAGGAGATGATCCTCTCCTATCTAAACCAGGGCGACTTCCTGGGCGAGATGGGCATGTTCGAGGAGAGCGAGACTCCGGAGCGTTCCGCCTGGGTGCGCGCCAAGGGCTCCTGTGAAGTAGCCGAGATCTCCTACAAGAAGTTCCGTCAGCTGATCCAGGTCAATCCGGAAATCCTGATGCGTCTCTCCGCTCAGATGGCGACTCGACTGCAGCACACCAGTCAGAAAGTCGGCAACCTGGCCTTCCTGGACGTCACCGGCCGGATCGCCCAGACCCTGCTCAATCTGGCCAAACAGCCGGACGCCATGACCCACCCGGATGGCATGCAGATCAAGATCACCCGTCAGGAGATAGGCCAGATCGTCGGCTGCTCTCGTGAAACCGTTGGCCGGATCCTCAAGATGCTCGAAGAGCAGGAGCTGATCTCCGCCCACGGCAAGACAATAGTGGTGTTTGGTACCCGCTGACAGGGTTCCCTGACGGCTCAGCACAGGGCCGTTGGATAAAAAAGGCTGCCACGGCAGCCTTTTCTGATCGTCTCCCCTATAATCCTGCACGCCCTTCCCCGGCCTCAACCAAGCGAGTGTGTATGCATCTTCAATGTCCCCTTTGCCGCAGCCCCCTGCATCTTCACGAAGCATCCCGCGGGGTCTATTGCGACAACAAGCACCATTTCGATCCGGCTCCGGAAGGCTATCTGGATCTCATTCCCGGCAAGAAGAATCCCAAGGACAGTGACAGCCGCGCCCTGATGCGCGCCAAGCGCAACTTCCTGGAACAGGGTCACCAGGCGCCGCTGGTGGATGCCATGGCGGCCCTGCTCGCCCCGCTCGGCCCCCGCGAGCTGATCCACCTGGGTTGCGGCGAAGGCTACTACTGCCGCGCCCTGGCCGAACGCCTGCCCGAGTGGCAATTTGGCGGATTCGATCTGGCCAAGAACGCCATCTTCGCCGCCAACAAGGTACAACCGCAGGGCCAGTTCGTCATCGCCGATCCGGCGCGCGCCCCGCTGCAACCGGGCACGGCCCAGGTACTGCTGGTCAACGATCTCAAGATCAAGACAGAGCAGCTGGTCAGCTGGCTGGCACCGGGTGGTTACCTGCTTTACCTGCAACCGGGCCCACGCCACCAGTGGCAGCTGAGGGTCAGCCTCAACCCGGTGAGCATGGAGCACCCGCTGAGCTGGCCCACTCTCGGTGGCCTCACCCCTCTGGGCCAGGAGCGTTGCCAATTCGCCATGACCATGGATCACTCCCTGCGCAGCTTCATCCTGGAAACCAGCCGCCTCGGCTGGCGCGCCAGCGGTGAACAGCGCCACGCCTTTACCCAGCAGGGACCGGACGAGCTCGAACAGGATCTGCTGCTGAGCCTGTGGCAAAAGCCGCTCTGATGGCGCGTCCTCCCATGAAAAAAGGCCCTGACGGGCCTTTTTTATTGAACGAATACAGTCGTCACAGCTTGATCCAGGCATCCCCCCAGGCCGTGCCCTTGCCCGGCTCATAGGCCCAGGCCGCGCCCGCACACCAGCCGCTGTAGGGGTGAGGCTTGCACTGGAAGTTGCCCCCCAGATTGCTCACCTTGTCCCCCGCCTTGTAGACCGTACCTGCTTTGTAAGGAGGGCTGCCATCCGGCGGCGTAGTGCCGCCACTGCCCTTGATCAGGATCTCATGGGTCACACTGCGACTGAGCCCCTTCTCGTCGGTTACCTTGAGCACGAAACCGTAGCGGGTATCGCTGACCGGCGTAGCTGGCAGGGTGGTACTCAGGGTGGGCTGGGTCAGATCCGACGCAGTGGCGCCAGCGGGCAGGGTCCAGGCGTAGTCGAGCGGCTTGCCTTCCGGATCGCTCGACCCCTGGCCGGACAGCAGCACGGTCGCACCGCCCAACGCCTCGCTCGGGCCGCTGATGTTGGCTACCGGCGGCAGGTTGCTGCCACCGCCGTTGTCCTCGATCACCACCTCGGGGAAGAAGTGCTGCACGCACTGGCTGTAGTCCCGCGCCTTGAAGGCGCTGAAACGGGTCTGGTAACCCACCAGCTTGCAGGCATAGCTCTTGCCGCCATTGGGGTTGCCCGGCACATAGCTCCAGTCATTCTCCCAATAGATAGGCAAGGCGCCCGCACCTGCCTCGTCAAAGTACTTCATGTTCTTGCAACCAAGCACCTCGTCTGCCGGCACTGGCACTCCCAGATACTGGGCCTGGGCCTGATAGTAGGTGATGCGGTTCTGGGACTGGGCATGCTCGGCCGCGCCGCCGCACTCCACCCCGCCGTTGATGATCTGGGTCGTGACCCCGAAGCCCGGCACCAGCCCGTTCTGCCGGTCGTGGGCATTGGGCTGCCAGGTGCCGTCGATCACGTGCAGCATGGAGGGCTTGGGCGGCTGTGGATAGACGAAGAAGAAGACGGCGCTGGCGAGGTTAAGCCAGGTGTCCGCCACTCTCTCCGGGTTATCCAGCAGGGTGCGCACTGTGCCGAACATGGCCTCGGAGAAGGGGCCGTAGTTGTAGTTGTACGACAGCTGCTTGGCGCCACGGCCGAAATAGCTCTTGAACTCGCCGTTCTCGAACTTGCCGCACGGCCACTGCTGGCCTTGCCACACATCCGGCCGGCACTCGGCGTTGTAGCCGCCGCGCATCTGCTCGGTCCAACCCATCTCCCGCACCCAGACCAGCCCCTGGCGCCACTCGGGCTCGGGTCGCCAGCTCTCGTGCCCGCCGGTTTCCTGGGCGAAGTGGGCAAACATGGTGGCCAGCGACTTGCGGCAGATGGCCTCGGCATTGCGTCCGTCGCTGTAGTCGCCGCAAAAAGCCGGGAACTTGGCCACCGCCTGCAGGAAGCCGCGGTAGGTGTATTCCGGGGCCCGCAGCGGGAACAGGAAGTTAAACTGCGACTCGCTGATCACCCCCTCGACCCGCTTGACGTTGGCGGGGTTGAGCGGCAGGCCGGGGGCCACCGCCTCGACCACGGCATTGTCACGGGTTGCGATGGAGGCCTTGACTGCCGCCATGGCCGGGAAGTCGGTGAGAGCCTGCTCCCTGGCATCCAGCTCATTCTGGCTCAGGTAGACGGGGGCGCCTTCGGTCGCACCGCTCCCCCCCTCCACTGGCGGTGTGATGCCCCCGCCGCCATCGGACGGGGTCGCCTCGCCATCACCCAGCAGGGCCCACGGAGAGTCCCATTCATTGGCGACCTGCAGCGCCGGGCTCTGGCCCGGATTGGCATACCACTTGGCTTCGTAGATCTTGCCGTTGAAACTGACCTGGCTGCCGCCACTGTAACCCTGATTGATGTTGTAGGCGTCAGCCGCCCAGAGGTGTCCGCTCAGCATCAGGCTGGCAAACAGAAGTGTCGTGCGATTTCTGTTCATTATTGTTGTTCTCCGGTTTTCTTCGAAAAGGGACGGGGCCAGACCAGCCCCGCCATCATGTCTGGGGCTGCCCCCTTACGGGCAGCTGGCGACTCCGATATCAAGCCAGACGCCGGACTTGCCAGGCTCATTGCCCTGATTCCACCATTTGGCCTGCCAGCGGCGACCACCGTGATTGACCAGATCGCCGCCGTTATAGGCCGCTGCGATATCCCAGCCCAGCTCGACCTTGCTCTCGAGCTGCCACTGATCGGCCCCAGGGGTGGGCTCATTGCCTCGGCTCCAATACTTGGCGCGCCATACCAGCTGGTTGTGGCTCACCTTCTCGCCACCGCTGTAGGAGGTCGTGGCCTTCCAGGCAGGCCAGTTGGCGGCATCGGGATCGGTGGCATTGCAGTCGCCGCCACCGCTGCCCGGGGTCACGGTGAGGCGGGTCTTGGCCTGGGCATCCAGCGCGCCGTCGGTCACGGTGACCGTGAGGTCATAACCGGCCTCCACGGTCACGTTGGGGCCTGTCACCACCAGGGTCTTGCTGTTCTGACCGCTGGTGGTCAACCCGGCCGGGACGATCCACTGATAGCTCAGGGTGTCGCCGTTGGGATCGCTGGCGTTGGCGGTGATGGTCACCTGCTTGCCAGCCTCTACCGAGACCTTGTCCTGCACCGTCACCACAGGCGGCAGGTTGGGTTGCGGCGCCTTGTTGGTCACTACCAGCTGATCCTTGGCACTGAGGTTGTGATCGTCGGTCACCGTCAGTTCGAACACCAGATTCACGTCCTGGCTGACCGCGTCGACGCTCACCTTGGCCTTGGCCTGGTTGGCATCGCTCAGGGTCGCCTTGGGACCGGAGATCTGGGTCCAGTTGTAGTTCAGCACGGCCCCTTCCGGATCGCGGGAAGCAGAACCATCCAGCACCAGCTCGGCCGGGCCCGTCACGGCGATATCATTGCCTGCACTGGCCACCGGCGGCTTGTTGACCGGCGGTGTTGTGCCTTCCCCGTTGCCCAGCCCCTCGTGCATGGCATTGAGAATGTCGCCATTGTCGGCATCGATTTCCCAAGCGAACATGCCGCCAAGCTGGTTGGCCAGCACATATTGCCCCTTGGCCTTGACTGAACGCTCGTCATCGAAGGTGATGAGCTCGCCGGTGGAGGCCTTGAACACATAGGGCGCCTCGGCTACCTCGTCGTAGCTGTACTGCCAGTCCCCGGCCATCTTGCCCTTGGCGATGCCGCGATAATCGATGACCCCCTTCTCCCAGATCCCTTCCGCCTCGCTGCCCGCAATCGGGCCGGTGGCGGTGCCGGTGAAGGGGTTGTTGCCCTGATAGCCGCTGACACCGGTCCAGCCACGGCCATACATGGCCGCGCCTACCACGACTTTGCCCGGATCCACCCCCTGGGCCAGCAGCGCCTTCACCCCCTTGTCGGTGGTGTACTTGGTGTTGGGATCCCAGCTCGCCTCATAGAGCGCGGTCTGGTGGCCCAGCCCTGTGTTGGTCCAGGCACCGTTGAAGTCGTAGCTCATCAGGAAGAGATGATTCATGTATTGCTGGGCGGCGCGATAGTCCACCTTGGCAATCTTGTCACCGCCGGCGCTGATGGCGGAGGTGAGCTCGTAGGTGCGGCCCGTCTCTGCGCTCAGCTCATCGAGCATGGCGCGCAGCTCCTTCATCAGCAGCACATAAGTCTCGCCATCAGAGGCGCTGCCCAGTTTGGGGTTGGCCCCCAGCCCCCCCGGGAACTCCCAGTCGATATCCACCCCGTCGAAGAATTTCCAGGTCTGCAAATACTCCTTCACCGAAGCGACGAAGGTGTCGCGTTTGGTCTTGTCACCGAAGAAGAAGAAGGGGTCGGAGAGGGTCCACCCGCCGATGGAGGGGAGAATTTTCAGGTCAGGATAGGCCTTCTTGAGCGCCATCAGGTTGCCGAAGTTGCCCTTGTAGGGCTCATCATAGGCGGTGAGATTGCCCTGTCCCATCTGGATAGCGGCCCAGGGATCGTGGATGGAGACCTTGAAATCCTCGCGCCCGGCACAGGAGCGTTGCAGCGCCTCGAAACTGCCCGCGATCTCTTTCAGGCTGTCGTTGATGCCATTGCCGCCGCAGATGGGAGTAAAGCCGTAGAGTATGTGAGTCAGGTTCTGGGCCGGAACCTTGTCCACGGTGAACTTGCGACCATAGACACCCCACTCCACGTAGTAGGCCCCCACCACCTTGCCGGACTTGTTGGCGTAAGGCTTGTTGTTCTCCTGCAGCGGAGCCTTGAGCGGCACCAGGTGGCTGCCGTCGGTGTCCGCCACCAGGATCGCTTTTTTGTCGGAGAGAGTGCAACCGTCGGCGTTACAGAGCGCCACCTGCATCTGGTAGCGGCCCCCCTTGGTCACCTTGAAATTGGCGGTGCCGGCGGCGGATGCGGCACCGGACCACACCTCCTTGCCATCGAGTAACACCTTGGCCGTCTGGCCAACGTCACCGGACCAGAGGTTCCAGCTCACGCTGACCTGGGCGCCATCCTTGTGGACAGTCACCAGCTTGTTGTAGGAGGTGGCGGCTTGATCCACTTCGACGATGGCGAACTTGGTTTCGCCCCAGCCTATGGTGGGTTTGCCGGGTGCGGCTGCGAACGCGGAGGAGGCACACAAGCCCCCGACCAACAATGCCAGTAATGAGGGTTTTGGACTTAACATAGTTGAATATCCTTATTTCGTTCTTGGAATAAACAACGAAAAAGGCAACGCCAACCTGACAGGTCACGTAGACAACATCGCACCATGGCTTGGCCCATGGGCGAAACAACCTGTGGTGGCCCCGCTATCTTAGGTACTGCTGACCCTTAGACCGGAAGCTTTGCGTCCCGAACTTTCGTCCGGTTTGCCTTTGGCACAACTTGATTTGCGACAAAAAATAATCGCCAGTTGACTATAAGAAGTTAAATAAGGAAGGGCAAACCAATGACCGGTTATTAATAGACCACATTTGATCGATAAAGAGCCTCAAAAGAGAAGAAACAGCGCCTCATTGAGCAAAAAAGCACCGGCCTTACCCCCTCAAGGTCGTGATTAAAAATAAGACGAATTACTTGTTTCGTGATCATTATCAAGTTTGGCCGGCCGCAATATGCTGTTCATCAGCGCCCGCAACTTGAGCGGTTTGACCGGTTTACTGATGTAGCCGTAACCGTGTTCACGGATCTGTGCCTGCAACCCGCTCTTGCGATCCGCGCTGATGATGATGCCGCCGATGTCGTTGCCATGGGCGAGCCGCAGCATGTGCAACGCCTGCAAGCCTGTCTTGCCGTCATCCAGGTGGTAATCGGACAACACCAGCTGCGGCAGGAAGCCACCGGCGATGAGATCCTCAGCCTGAACCAGGCTCTGGGCGCAGACCACCTCGCAGCCCCAGCGCCCCAGCAGGGAGTGCATGGCGATGAGGATATCGCTCTCGTTGTCGATACAGAGCACCCGGCCCCCCTCCAGCTGGCTGTCCCGCAGGGCGGGGGCCGCCACCTGCGTCGTTGCGACAGGACGGGTCGCCAGGTTGAGGGTGATGGCAAACACGGAGCCCCTACCCGGCCAGCTGCGCAGGGTCAGGTTGTGGCCCAGCACCAGGGCGATACCGCGGGCGATGGCGAGCCCCAGCCCCAATCCCTGCTCCTTGGCGGTGCGGGAGTGATCGAGACGGGAGAACTCGTCGAAAATGGCCTCCTGCTTGTCGGCCGGAATGCCGGGGCCGTTATCCCACACCTCGATGCGCACCTTGTCCCCCATCCGGCGGCAACCGAGCAACACACGGCCGCCCGGGTTGTAGCGAAACGCATTGGTGAGGAAGTTTTGCAGCACCCGGCGCAGCAGGCGCACATCGCTGTACACGGCCAGCTTGCTCTCCACCACCGAGAACTGTATGCCCCCCGCCTGGGCCAGCACCCCGAACTCCGCCTTGAGGTTGGCAAGCACGTCGTGCAAGGCGAAATCCAGCTTCCTGGCCTTGAACTTGCCTGCTTCGAGGCGCGAGATATCGAGCAGATCCGTGATGAGATCCTCGGTCGCCCCCAGCGCATCGTCGATGTGACGGGCGATGCGGGCCGTCTCATCCCGGGGCGGCAACATCTCCAGCAAGGAAGAGGTGAACAGCCTGGCGGCGTTGAGCGGCTGGGTCAGATCGTGGCTCACCGCCGCCAGGAAGCGGCTTTTGGAGTGGTTGGCCCGCTCCACCTGCTGGTTCACCAGCAGCAGCTGACGGTTGAGTTCGGAGAGCTCGTGAGTGCGTTCAGCCACGCGCGCCTCCAGGTGTTCGTTGGCTTCGCGCAGCACCCGCTCGGCGTCGCGAAACGGAGTAATGTCGGTAAAGGTCATGACGAAACCGCCAGCTGGCATGGGGTTGCCCTGCATCTCGATCACCCGGCCATCGGGTCGCTCCCGCGCCGAGATGTGGGGGCTGCCACGCAGCATGAAGGCGACCCGCCGTGCCACATGGGCCTCGATATCTCCCGGGCCGCACAGCCCCTGCTCGGCGTTGTAACGGATTATCTCCTCGATGGAACGCCCTGCCTGAATAAGCCCCGGCGGATAGTGAAACAGATCTATGTAGCGCCGGTTCCAGGCCACCAGCTTGAGCTCTCTGTCCACGACCGAGATCCCCTGCCCCATGTGTTCTATGGCCCCCTGCAGCAGGCCTCGGTTGAAGCGAAACACATCTGAGGCCTCGTCCACTATGGTGGCTATCTCCTCCAGCTGCATGTTACGCCCCTGCAGGGCAGAGGCCAGCACCAGCCGGGCGGACGAGGTGCCGAACACCCCCGCCAGCAGCCGCTCCGTGTGAGCAATGAGTTCGGCCGACGCCTGCATCTGGGGCGCCAGTGTGCCGCCCCGCTCGCCGGCGAAGCGACCGAAGGCCCGCTTGACCCGGCTCGAGCCGACGAAGCGGGCCGCCAGCATCTCCAGCTCCTTGACCGAGACCCGCGCCTGATAGAGGGCCGTGGTATCGCGGCTCGGCTTGCCGACGAAGTTGGCCGCCTGCAACCGCTCACTCACCGCCGCCCGCGACAACAGGGAGCCCATCACATAGCCGAGCAGGTTGAGCAAGAGGCTCAGAAAGATGCACCAGGCCCCCAGGCTCAGATCGCGGAAGGCAGGCCAGTCCGGCGGCGCCAACAGGGCTTCCAGCGGCGAGCCGGCCAGCAGGCCGCTCTCCGCCAGCAGGGTCGCAAACCAGAGGCTGACCCCGAGGGCGAGGCCAAGATAGACCCCCTTGCGATTGCCGTGCCGCCAGTAAAGGCCAAGCAGCAGGGCCGGTGCGAACTGGGCCACGGCGCCGAACGACAGATAGCCGATGCGCGACAGGCTGGTGAGATCCCCAAGCCAGAGGTAGAGCCCCCAGGCCGCCAGCAGGATCAGCAGGATGGCACCCCGGCGCACCTGCAGCAGCAGGCGCACCAGCCGCTCGTCCCGCCCCTGCTGCCAGAAGCGGCGCAGCAGCACAGGCAGCACCAGATCGTTGCTGACCATGATGGCCAGGGCTATGGTAGAGACGATCACCATACCGGTGGCCGCCGAGGTGCCGCCGAGAAACGCCAGCATCGCCATGCCGTCGAAACCGAGTGACATAGGCAGGCTTATCACATAGGTATCCGAGGCCATGTCGGCCCCCACCCACTGTTTTCCCGCCAGTGCCAGCGGCCAGACGAAGAGCCCCATCACGAACAGATAGAGCGGGAACAGCCAGCGCGCCCAATGCAGATCCTGGCCTTGGTTGTTCTCCACCACAGTCACATGGAACTGGCGCGGCAGGCAGATGACGGCGCACATGGCGACCAGGGTGTAGATGGTGAGCTCCAGCAAACCACCCGGCGTCACCGCCACCACGGCATCGAGAAAGTCGCTGGCCACCAGGGTGCGGGCCTGGCTCGGCTTGCTCAGGATCAGCCATAGCGCGAAGCCCCCCACAGTCACGAAGGCAAGCAACTTGACGACAGATTCGAAGGCGATGGCCACCACCATGCCTCTGTGGTGCTCGGTGGCATCCAGGTTGCGGGTGCCAAACAGTATGCTGAACAGCGCCAGCAACAGGGCCACGCCGAGGGCCAGTCCGGCAGTATTGCCAGTGGGGCCGGCAGACACTGAGTTGGCCATCAAGAGATCCAGCCCGGCCACTATGGCCTTCAGTTGCAAGACCAGATACGGGAGTATGCCCATGATGGCGATCAGCGCTATGACCATGGCGAGACGCTGGGACTTGCCATAGCGGGCGGCGATGAAGTCGGCGATGGAGGTGATGTGCTCACGCTTGGCCACCAGGATAAGGCGGGCCAGCAGTCGCCAGCCAAACAGGAACACCAGCATGGGGCCCAAGTAGATGGGCACCGGCGACCAGGGAGATTCGCTGGCCTGACCGACGGTACCGAAGAAGGTCCAGGAGGTGCAGTAGACGGCCAGCGACAGGCTGTAGAGCAGGGGTTGCCCCTTGAGGCGACGGCGCTTGCTCTTGTCAGCCACATAGGCGATCAGAAATAGCAGCCCCAGATAAGCGAGTGACAACCCGATCAGCAGCCATCCCTGGTGCATCGATAACCCCTTGTCCATGTTGAATATTTAAGCGCGGCAGCTGCCAGTCTAGAGAGGTGCCCGAAAAATGTCATCTCCTTCTTGCCAGTCAACCCTTATCGTTTTTCAATAAAAAACCCTTGACGAAATATCGAATAACGATAAACACTGGCGTCAGGTTATCGATAAACAGCAAGCAAATGCCGTATTGTGCGGCCCATGGCGTCTATCACGAGGTATAGGATGAAATACAACAAGCTCGAACGCATGAGCAGCCTGATCGAATGGATCCTGCTGTTCGCCCTGCTGGCCACCCCGATCATGACGGTGCTGGGTACTTGGTCCCATCTGCTTGGCGGCAGCGACTACCTGCAGGATCAGCTGATCAATGCGCTGGCTATGGAAGGTGACAAGGTGCTCAATGGCGTGCCACTGACCATGGGGGAGGCTACCGCCACCCAACAGGCTGCACCCGCCACATCGGTTAGCGACTATCCGCTTGGGCTTGGCACTCGCCTGCTGGCCACCCTGGTCATGCTGCTGCCGGATCTGGTGTTCATGCTGATGCTGTGGCAGTTGCGTCAGCTGTTTCGTAGCTACCGCCATGGCCTGTTGTTCACCTTCGAGCAGATCCGCCGTTACCGGCAGATAGGCCTGCTCCTGTGCACTGCATTCATGGTCGATCTGATCCACACCTCCTTGCTGGATGCAGCCCTTACCATAAGCGGCCCCAAAGTACTCGGCACAATCTCTCTCAGTACATCCGATTTCCGGGCACTGCTGGCGGGATTTATCGTACTGGCGCTGGCGCTGGTGATGAACGAAGCCAAGCAACTGGCCGATGAACAACAACTGACAGTGTGAGGATCCCATGCCCATCATAATCCGGCTCGACGCCCTGCTGGCCGAGCGCAAAATGACAGCCCGTGAGCTGGCCCAGCGGGTCGACATCACAGAGGCCAACCTCTCCATTCTCAAAAACGGTCATGCCAAGGCGGTCCGCTTCTCCACCCTGGAAGCCATCTGCCGCGAGCTGGGCTGCCAGCCGGGCGACCTGCTGGGCTATGAGCAAGCGCGCTAACCCGCAGGAACCCCGTCATGACCCTTGATCCCGTCATCCAGAGTCTGTTGCTGCTCCCCTTGTGGGGAGCGGCCGCCGAAGGCGCCCCGGGCCCAAGCGACCAGCTCATGGCCAGACCCGCCCCCTGCTGGTTCGCGTCACCCCGGAAGGGACGCAGCCTCGTCAGGGTGCAACCGCAGGAAGAAGACAGGCACCACCACCAGCACCATGATGAAGAAGATGCCGCCGCCCAGCGGCTCGAACAGCAGGCCGCACAGCATCATCAGGGCGGCGACCGTCATCCCGAGGCCCAGCGCGGCGTAGAGCGCCTGGGTAGGGATCAGCTGCTCGGCCGGCAGCTGGCGGGTCATGAAGCGCACGGCGCCGAGATGGCTGACGCAGAAGGTGACCGAGTGGAGCAGCTGGCCCGCCACCAGCACCAGGATCTCGGTGGAGGCGCCGAGCAGGATCCAGCGCACCACGCAGCCCAGCGCCCCCACCAGAAACAGGGTCTGGGCGCCAAACCGGTTGAGAAAGCGCTTGTCGGCGGCGAACATGCCGATCTCCGCCACCACCCCCAGCGCCCACAAATAGCCTATGGTGGTACCGCTGTAACCCGCCGCCTTCCAGTGCATGGCGCTGAAACCGTAGTACGCGGCATGACTGCCCTGTAGCAGGGCCGAGATCAGCAGGAAGCGGCGCACCGGGGGGGACTTCAGGGTATCGAGCAGGGTGGCTTTCGCCCGCTCCCCCTGGATGTCCCGGGGCGCCGGATGCAGCGGCAGCCAGCTGAGCAACAACATCAGCACCAGCCCTGCCACCATGGTATGCAGCACCCAGTCGCTGCCAAAATTCCCCACCAGGGCCCCCACCAGGGTCGACGCCACTATGAAGGCCAAGGAGCCGAACAGCCGCACCTTGCCGTAGTCGAGGTGCACCTGCACCACCATGCGGGTGGCGAGAGCCTCCCCCACCGGCATCAGAGTCGGATAGATGAAGTTCGCCACCAGGGTCAGCCCCACCAGCCACCAGAGGCCGTGACTGAGATAAAAGCCGAGAAAGGCCAGCAGGCTCAGCAGGCAGAGCAGGCGGGTAACGGGCAGCAGGTGCCCGGCCCCCTTGATTTGCCCCATCACCAACAGGTTGCCGGCAAAGCGGATCGCCATCCCGGCGCCCAGCAGCAGACCTATCATCTCGGCGCTCACTCCTATGCCCTCCAGCCAGAGCGACCAGAACGGCAGGTAGGCGCCATAGACGAAGTAAAAGGCGCCAAAGAACAGGGCTAACCAGGAGAAGGCGGGCATAGATCCTCGACAACGAAAAGAAGGGGCACAAATGATAACCGATTTTAGGACCATGATCCTGCGAGCCAAGCGCAAGCCGAAATGCAAAACAACAATAAAATTGAACGATTACCGTAAGGATGGTGTCTATTGAGTAACACCACTTCCTGGTTAGTGTTGCAATCCTTCCACCCGCTTCTGGCGGGTTTCTTTTTGGCGGCAACAAGCCGCTTTCCGCCCATGGAAAAGGGGCCTGACGGCCCCTTGGTCAATGTCCTGCTGTACTGCGGTATCAGAATATGTATTTGACCCGTGCGCTCAGGTTGCGGCCCGGCTCAGTCTGGTTGCTGTTGTTGGTCGTGGCACTCAGCCCCGTGATGCTCTCGTAGCTGACGTACTCCTTGTCAAACAGGTTGAAGACACCCACGTTGAGCTGCAGATCCTGCATCGGCTTGAACTGGGCATAAAGATCCACCACGCCCCAACCTGCGCTCTTGATGTTGTCGTTCCCCCTGGCATCCTTGCCCACCTTGTCCATGTCGTCGGCAAAGCGCAGCGCCGTGTTGATGTTCCAGTTGGGCTGTTCCAGCCGCACACCCAGGCTGCCGTTGAGCGGGCTCAGGCTATTGATGTAGTTGCCGTTGCCATCCTTGCCTTCGATGTAGCCCAGGTTGCCCCAGACGTTGACCAGATCATTTAGCCAGTAATCCGCCTTGGCCTCGCCCCCTTTGGTGGTCGCTTTGTCCAGGTTCTGGTACTGATACACCTTAGTGCGACCCTCGGTGCCGATCTGGGCCAGCTCTATGAAGTCATCGAACTTGTTATAGAAGGTCGCCACTTCGTAGCTAAAGCCACCGGCACTGCCGCGTATACCCAGATCGATGCCGTTACTGCTCTCGGACTTGAGATCCGGGTTCGGCTCGATGCGATACCCGTATGCCTGATGATTAAGGGTGGAGAAGGCATTGTCATACATGGGCGCCTTGAAACCGTGGCTGTACTGGGCGAACAGGTTGGCAGCCTCGTGCGCCTTGAACACCAGCCCCAGCTTGGGCGAGAACTCCCCTTCGGAGAACTGCTTGATCTTCTCGCCCGTGTAGGCGGGATCCTCATCAGGCGTCATCTGGTAGTAGTCGTAACGGGCGCCCGGGGTCAGCACCCAGTGCTCGCCAAACTTGATCTCGTCGAAGGCCCACAGGGCGCTGTGCTCGCTGGTGGTAGGGGGGAAGCTCAGCTCGCTGTAGCCGATGAAATCCCCCGGCACGGTCGGCGCCTTGAAGCGGGTCCGCTCGTTGTCGGTGTGCTCATACTCCAGACCCCAGGCCAGACGCTGGCTGGCCAGCGCTTTGCTGAACTTGACCTGGGCGCCCAGGCTCTTCTGCTCGAAACCGTTGCTCTCCAGCGAGTTCTTGGTCACATAAGGGTTGGTCGGCTTGACCGGGTACTTGGAGGAGGCGTACTGATCCAGGGTCTGCTTAGTACGGGCGTAGTAGAGCTTGCTGTCGATGCGATCGACCCAGGGCGCGTTCAGGGTGATGCCGTGATCCAGCACCAGGGAGAGGTTGTCCGTGTCCTTGTCGGTGATCGGCTGATTGAAGACGGAGGCAACCTTGGTGAGATCAACGGCATCCGGATCCTGCCCTTCGCTGAAGTAGTCGACGGTCAGCTTGAGGAACTGATCTTCGCTCAAGTGCCACTGGCTCTTGAACAGCACGGCCTGACTGACGATGTCAAACTCACTCTTGTCACTGTCGTAGTTCTGGGTCACACCACCGTCACGCCAGGTGTAACGCAGCAGGTTCTCGAACTCACCGCTACGCAGGGCACCGGTGAAACCGGCCATGTTCTGGTGGCTGCTGGAGGCATAGCCGGTGGTGGCGTCCAGATAGCTGTCGCGCCCCTTCAAGAAGTCGCCTGCGTCCTTGGTGGTGATGACGATGACGCCCCCCAGCGCATCGGATCCATAAGCCGCAGAGGCGGGTCCCTTGGCCACCTCAATCTGCTTGATCATGTCGGTGTCGAAATAGCTCTGACCCACCCCGCCGTTCTTGTAGGCATCGTTCTGGCGTACGCCGTCACGCACTATCTTGACCCGGTTCTCACCCATGCCGCGGATGATGAAGGTCTGAGCATCGCCGGCGCCGCCAAGGACAGTGACGCCCGGCTCGTAACGGAACAGGTCGGCGACGTTGCTCACCACCTGCTCTTCAATCTGTTCAGCCGTGATCACCGAGATGGGGCCGGAGACATCCTCCAGTCGTTGCTCCATCCGTGAGCCACTGACGACCATGACTTCATCTGCTTGCTTGTTCGTCGCGAAGACCGGGGAAGCGAGACCGGCCGCCACAGCAAGGGCAACCAGCGATAGGGTGTTGTTATGGGCCACTGCGAATCCTTATTGAGAACTGTTATCAAACAGCAGGCATATTACTCAGCTCGCAACAAATATCAACAGTAAAGGGAATCATTCTCATTTTCTTTTGTCGTGATTAGGTTCTACACTATTCCCCTCTGTTTTCCGACTCGCCATGCTGCCATTGTTATGACTCTGGCCCTGCTTCGTTGTGAGATACCATGACTCGATTACTGTCCCTGCTCACCCTTCCCCTGCTACTGGCCGCCTGCACGACAGTGCCCGATGACGATGCCGGCACCCTCTACCACTATCGGCTCAGCGCGAGCCAGCCCGATACCAACCAAGGTGAACTGACGCTGACCCAGGCGGTGGAGCGGGTGGCGGACGCCGACATAGTGCTGGTGGGCGAGCTGCACACCCACTCGGCCGTGCACCTGCTGCAGGCCCGCCTGTTGGCGGGGTTGGCGAATACCTCCCGGGCCGACGGCCGCGGTCTGGCGCTCTCCATGGAGCAGTTCAGCCGCGCCGATCAGCCGGTGCTGGACGCCTACCTCGCCGGACGCATAGGTGAAGCCGCCCTCATTCGCGATGGCAACGCCTGGCCCAACTACCAGAGCGACTATCGTCCGCTGGTGGAGTTCGCCAGACAGCAGCACCTGCCCGTCATTGCCGCCAACGCCCCCAAACCGCTGGTGAGCTGTGTCGGCCAGGAAGGGCCCGCCTGGCTGGACAAGCTCCCCGCCCATCGCCGCAGCCAGCTCGCCCGCGAACTCACGCTGACCGACGATCCTTACCGCCAGAAATTCATGGCCTCGCTCCACCATGGTGATGCCGACGACAATGCCCGCCGCTTCGCCGCTCAGACCAGCTGGGACGACACCATGGCCGAGAGCATGGCGGACTACCTGCGCAGCCACCCGGGCCAGCGCATCATGCACATCGCCGGCAACTTCCACGTCGAGGGGGGGCTGGGGCTAGCCAGCCGCATCGCCAGCCGCAACCCGGCGCTCAAAGTGGCGCTGGTCGTGCCAGAGACAGAAGCGCAGCGCGATGCGCACGCCACCTCCGGGCGGACCGCCGACATCCGGGTACGGATCAGCCCCCTGCCAGAACGCTGGCTAAATGCCGATGAAATGAAGCAAGATATGATCGCACTGCATCAATCCCGAAGCCGTGACTGCAGCCAGTGGCTGCAACCCTGAAAATTGCCTAAGGATTTCATATGGATGTGTTACTGGTCATCGACATGCAACAGGGGTTGTTTACTGACCCCCGCCATCAGGACGCGCAGGTCATCGCCAACATTAATCGCTTGGCAGACAGCGTGCGGGCCAACCAGGGGCGTGTCATCTATGTGCAACATGACGCACCGGGTTCTGAACTGGAACCCGGCAGTGCAGGCTGGCAGCTTCACGCCGATCTCACCCCGGGCCGCGGCGACAGCCGGGTACGCAAGACCGCCTGCGACAGCTTCCTCGATACCGAGCTCGGCTTCCTGCTGGCAGAGCAGGCGGTGGACAGGCTGCTGATCAGCGGCTGTGCCACCGATTTTTGCGTCGACACCACGCTGCGCAGCGCCGCAGCCCATGGGTTCGACGTGTTTGCGGTGACGGATGCCCACACCACGGCGGATCGCCCTCACCTGAGCGCGGAGAAGATCATCGAACACCACCACTGGATGTGGCAGCATCTGAGCCTGCCAAAAGGCAGAGTCGTGACCCTGCTCAGCACGGATCAGCTGCTTGAGGCCATCCAGCCCGAGCTGGCGTGTTAATCTGCCTCTCTTGAAGTGATCACCTGATTGGAGTCTTGTGTGCGTCTACTGTCTGCCGTTGCATTCATGCTGTTGTTACCGGTAATCACTGCCTGCTCCGGTTTGCCGGGGCTACAGCCGGATGGCCCGGCCCCCCTGTTTCGAACTCATATCAACGAAGAGGGGAGCAAGCGCTTCACCTTCGAAGCTGCGCCGCTCGACACCCTGCCCACCCGGCTGCAAGAGAACGACGGCAGTCGTATCAGCCGCAGCAAGAGTCTGCTGGAACGGCGTGATGCCCTACAGGATGCACAGTTGACCCAGACCCTGGCCGAGCAGAAGTATTGCCGCGATGGCTATATCGTTCTCAGCCAAACCTCCTGGAAGATCCGGGGCGAATGCAACGAGACGGCCAATCAGGCCGATCGGGATGCCTTCCCCAACAAGGCCTCCTGGCAGGACTAGCTTGCGCTCAGGCGTG
This sequence comes from Aeromonas sp. 1HA1, assembly GCF_029237385.1. NCBI lineage: Bacteria > Pseudomonadati > Pseudomonadota > Gammaproteobacteria > Aeromonadales > Aeromonadaceae > Aeromonas > Aeromonas sp. 1HA1. The sequence goes on along the minus strand of NZ_JAACGC010000003.1, from coordinate 98,090 downwards.
ACACGCAATAAAAAACGGGCAGCCCAAGCTGCCCGTTTTTTTATGCGATATGGCCGCCATCAGACTGGCGCATCGGCCGGGCTGGTCAGCTCAACACCGTTGTCGACCCGCTTGTGCCCTTCCACCAGATGGACGAAGTCCACCAGCTCGTCACCTGAGACGCGAAACGCCTGACCGAAGCCCTTGACGAACAGCCCCTGCTCGGGCTTGAGCCGGAACAGCACGAAATCCTTGAGGTTGGAGAGCCCCTTGACGATGTCGCCGAAGCGCCCTTCCAATGCAGCAATCGCCTGGCCCCAGCGCACGTCGTCGCGAGTCACCACTTCGGCCAGCGCATCGAAGGTAAGCCGCTTGCGGGCAAACAGCTCGCGGGCACCGGTCTCATCCTCGATCAGCATCAGCGACACCTTGGGCACCTGTTGCAGGTTGCGGGCGTGGCGGGCAATCTCGGAGATGAGCACATAATAGCCATCCTCCTGCAGCACGAAGGGGGCATAGCTGGCATTGGGGTTGCCTTCACTGTCCACCGTTGCCAACTGCAGGGTGCGGCAACCGTCGCGAAACTCGCGGATCTCCGGTTGCAGGCGATTCTGCAGACGCTCCTGACGTTCACTCATGCTTTCACTTCCTCTTGATACTGGTGGCGCAAGGCCATGAAGCGTTCCACCTGGGCGGGCAGCAGCTTGCGCTGCTCGTCACGTCCCATATAGACCTTGAAAATACAGCGGCCGCTGTGACCGAAAAACTGGAAGGAGTGCCCCTCCTTGCCCATGAACAGCTTGCTGACCAGCGCCATGCCAGCCACGTTGTCGAGCTTGAGGTGGCCATGCATCTCGCCGTCACGCCCCATCAGGTTGTAATAGCCACGCGCACTCTTGCCCTTGGGAAACGGCGCCTTCACCTCGAAGATGGAACCATCGGATTCGACGATGGTGGTCACCTGACCCCAATCTGCCAGATCTGCCAGCAGGGCTTCAGCCCGCTCGCCAGGCACCAGGGTCACCAGCTCGGCCGGCAGGTGGCGTACCACCTCCCACTCGCTGACCGCCAGCTGGCTGGCAATGGTGGAAGGATGGGCGCAGGGGTCTTGCGCCAGCAGCTCATGAATGCGTTGTGCAATGCTCATAGGTTCTCCCTTGGGATGCGCGCTGCATCCCTCTCCTGTCATGGCGAATACTCTAATAAAGCACCCGATCCAATGCAATTGATAATTGCTTTCATTCTCAGTGCTTTTTTTTCACCGGCTTGATATTCTCGGCGGCAACCCAACTTCATTCACCCTTCGGAGGTTAGCATGGGCCGTTGTTTTGCCCTCGTACTCAGCCTGATCGGCTGTTCAGCACTGTCCCTGTCAGCTGCCGCGCAGGAACGTATCGTCAGCATAGGCCCGGCCACCACAGAGCTCATTCTGGCTCTGGGCGGTGCACCCAGCCTGATCGCCACCGACATCAGCAGCACGGAACCGAAAAATCTGCCCAGGGTCGGTTATCACCGCGCCCTCGCCGCCGAGGGGATCCTCAGCCTGGCGCCGACCCGGCTGATCGGCAGCGACGAGATGGGGCCTGCCCCGGTGCTGGAGCAGCTGCGCCGCGCCGGGGTCGAGGTCAACATGCTGCCGACGGCACCGACCCTCGCCAACCTCAACCAGCGCATCGACACCCTGGCCGGCCTGCTCAACGATCCGGCCGCTGGCACGCGATTAAAAGCCGAGATCCAGGCCCAGACCACGCAGCTGGCGACGCAGGCGAAGCAGACCAAGCCGCTCAAGGTCGCCTTCCTGCTGCTGCACAAGGGGCAGCCCACCAGCATAGCCGGTGGCAATACCACCGCCAGTGCCCTGCTCACCCTGGCGGGCGGCATCAATCCGGTGGCCCAGTTGAGCGACTACAAGCCTGTCTCTGCCGAATCCCTGATCGAGCTGCAACCAGATCTGGTACTGGTAAGCGGTCGCGACTGGCAGCAGTATCAGGATCCACAGACCGTGCTGAGTCAGGTACCCGCGCTCGAAGCGACCCCGGCGGGTAAAAACCGCGCCATCCACGCCATCGACGGCCATGCCTTGCAAGGAGGCCTCAGCCTCACCTCGCTGCAGCAGGCGAACCAGATCGCCAAGTGGATTAAGCTGGCTTCATGAGACGCCTGCCACTGCCCTGGCTGGTCGCGCTCACCGGCGGCGCGTTGGCGCTGCTGCTGGTCGGGTCGCTGGCGACCGGCCCCATGACCCTCTCCCTCGGCGAGAGCCTGCGTGCTCTGTTCGCCGGGCAGGAGAGCGGCATTGAAGCCCACAAGCTGCTGATAGTGCAGGAGATCCGCCTGCCACGTACCCTGCTCTGCATCGCCGTGGGGGGCATACTCGGCCTCTGTGGCGCTGTCATGCAGGGGCTGTTTCGTAATCCGCTGGCCGACCCCGGCATCATAGGCGTCTCCGGCGGGGCGGCCCTCGGCGCTGCACTGGCCATAGTGCTGCTGGCCCCTCTCGGCCAGCAGTGGCAGAGCCTGCTCGGCATAGGCTTGCTGCCTCTGCTCGCCTTCCTTGGCGGCGCGCTCACCACCACGCTGGTATATCTGCTGGGCACCCGGGAAGGGGGCACCTCAGTCACCGTCATGCTGCTGGCGGGGGTGGCCATCACGGCACTGTCCGGCGCCGTGATAGGCCTGCTCACCTACCTGGCCGACGACCAGATGCTGCGCAACCTGAGTCTGTGGCAGATGGGCACTCTAGCGGCGGGCAAACCGGTGGACGTAGCGCTGGCACTGGCCACCCTGGTCACCTTGCTACTGTTGTTCATGCGCGATGCAAATCCCCTCAACGCCCTGTTGCTGGGTGAAGGGGAGGCCCGTCATCTGGGGGTCAATGTGCAATCCCTCAAGCGGCGCCTGATCCTGCTCACCGCCGCTGGGGTTGGCGTGGCCGTCGCCGTGGCGGGCATCATCGGCTTCGTCGGTCTGGTGGTGCCCCATCTGGTGCGGCTGCTGGCCGGCCCCAACCATGTCAGGTTGCTGCCGCTCTCTGCCCTGCTCGGCGCCGCCCTGCTGCTGGGCGCCGACATGCTGGCCCGCACCCTGCTGGCACCGGCAGAGCTGCCGGTGGGCATCATCACAGCCCTGCTGGGCGCCCCCTTCTTCATCTGGCTGCTGCTCAAGGGCCGCCGGACGCTTTAACCGGAGGTCTATCTTGCCTGCATCAACGCCCCTGCTGCGCTGTCACCAGCTCAGCCTCACCCGCGCTGGCCGCCCCATCCTGGACAGGCTCGACCTCAGCCTGCAGGCCGGCACGCTCACCGCCCTGCTGGGCCCGAACGGCGCAGGCAAGAGCTCTCTGCTCAAGTGCCTGACCGGCGAGCTGGAACACGAGGGGGAGATAAGCCTGTTTGGCCGGGAGCGGCAAGCCTGGCCGGGCATAGCGCTAGCCCACCGCGTCGGCGTGCTGCCGCAGAGCTCGTCCCTCAACTTTCCATTTCTGTGCGAAGAGGTGGTGGCCATGGGGCGCCTGCCCCACAGCGAACCCGCCAGCCGGCGCGACGAGATTGTGCGGGCCGCCATGACCCATGCCGGCGTTGAGCACCTGGCCGGCCGCCTCTATCCCAGCCTCTCCGGGGGGGAGCGGCAGCGGGTGCAGTTCGCCCGGGTACTGGCCCAGATCTGGCAGGCACCGGACGAGCCCCAGCAGCCGCGCCTGCTGCTGCTGGACGAACCCACCTCTGCGCTCGACCTCAAGTACCAGCACCAACTGCTCACCATGGCCCGCGCCCTGGCCGCGCGCAACACCGCCGTGCTGGTGGTGCTGCACGATCTCAACCTGGCGGCGCGTTACGCCGACCGGCTGGTGATGCTGGAGCAGGGCAGGCTGATGGCCGACGGCAGCCCGGCCGAGGTGCTGACCCCGGCCCTGATCGATCGCCTGTATGACTACCCGGCCCAGGTGATCCACCATCCAGAAACCGGTCTGCCCATGGTGGTGTGACGCAAGGCTCATCTCCCTCCCGGTAGCACGACTACCCGGTTCGGGTACTCCACCATCCAGAAACCGGTCTACCCATGGTGGTGTGAGAGGGGTCGGGATCCCGGATAGCAAAAGAGCGCCATCAGGCGCTCTTTTTGATTGTGAGATGAAGTGATACATCAAGCTATCTGATAGCGGCCCGGCTTGTGATTAAGTGTCAACACCAAGTTACAGATGATGGCCGCCACCACCGAGAGCGCCAGGATCCAGGGCTGCACCACGAAGCTGGAGGCAATGACTATGGTGCAATCCAGTCCCATTTGCAGCTTACCGGCGCGGATGCCGAAGCGGTCCTGAATAAACAGCGCCAGTATGTTGAAGCCACCCAGACTGGATTTGTGGCGGAACATGATGAGCAGCCCCATGCCGATCAGGGTGCCGCCGATCAGGGCCGCATAGACGGGTTCTATCTTGCCTATCTGCAACACGGCGTTGAGGTGATCCGTCATGAAGGAGACGGCCGCCACAGAAACGAAGGTGTTGAGGGTGAAGCGCGGCCCCATCCTGAGCCAGGCCAGGGCGTAAAACGGCAGGTTCATGCCGAAGAACAGCAGGCCGAAGCTCAGCCCCGTTACCTGTTGCAGCAGCAGCGCCAGCCCGGCGGTACCGCCGGTGAGCAGGCCAACCTGATGAAACAGGAAGATACCGAGGGAAACGAAACCGGCAGCGGTCAGCAGGGCGAGTACATCTTCATAGAGGGGATGCGCAGAACGGGCTGAGCGCGCAGAGCCTGGGGTGTTGTCCATAACCTGTATCCAATAGCGAAGTGAAAAGAGTGTCTTGTGCCCGCCAGGGCGGACGCGAGCCCTGTCCGCAGGGCTTCGTTATGGGGTCCAGTCTATTTTTTGCGACCAGGATCACAATAGTCACGGGGAACGCCCCATGTTGGTGCCTGTCATTCTCCATTGACAGCCAGTGCACCAAGATGCAGCATGCCGCGCCTGACGAGCCAGCCCTCGTCCACTATGGCACCGCCTCATGTGGCGCCGGGGCCCGCGCGCTGGTACAAAGCGCCCAGCCCTTTTTCAGCCCCCACTCAGGACCACAGGCCCCCATGATCAGCACAGGACAACACGTATGAAGTATCTGGTGACAGGCGCCGCCGGTTTTATCGGCTTTCACGTCGCCAGGCGGCTGTGCGAGGCGGGCCATCAGGTGGTGGGGCTCGACAACCTCAACGACTACTACGAGGTGAGCCTGAAACGGGCCAGACTGGCCCGGCTGGTCCCCTTTTCCCATTTTCGCTTCGAACAGCGGGAGCTGGCAGATCGGGACAGCATGGCTGCCTTGTTTGCCGAGAGCGGGTTCGAGCGGGTGATCCACCTGGGGGCCCAGGCGGGGGTGCGCCATTCGCTGGAGAACCCGTTTGCCTACGCCGACAGCAACCTCACCGGCATGCTGACCGTGCTGGAGGGGTGTCGCCAGCACGGCATAAACCATCTGATCTACGCCTCCTCCAGCTCCGTCTATGGCCTGAGCGACCAGATGCCCTTCTCCACCGAGCAGCCGGCGGATCACCCCGTCTCCCTCTATGCCGCCACCAAGAAGAGCGGCGAGCTGATGGCCCACGCCTACTCGGCGCTCTACGGCCTGCCCACCACCGGGCTGCGCTTTTTCACCGTCTACGGTCCCTGGGGTCGCCCCGACATGGCCATCGCCAAGTTCACCCGCGCCATCATGGCTGGCGAGCCTATCGATGTGTACAACCAGGGCTTGCTCAGCCGCGACTTTACCTACATAGACGACATAGTGGACGGCATACTCGCCGTCGCCGAACGGCCACCGCGCGCCAATCCGCACTGGCACGCCAGCCAGGACAGTCAGGCCGAAAGTACCGCCCCCTACCGCATCCTCAACATAGGCAACGGCCAGCCGGTGCGGCTGCTCGACTTCATCGAGGCACTGGAGCAGGCGCTGAACAAGCCTGCCATCAAGCGGATGCTGCCGATGCAGGCCGGTGACATGCACGTCACCTGGGCCGACAGCGCCCCCCTCCACACCCTCACGGGCACCCGCCCCGCCACCCCGCTCAGGCAGGGTGTCGCCGAGTTTGTGCGCTGGTATCTGGCCTACCACCAGATTGCCGAGTGAACCCGCTCAGGACCTGCCGGAGCGGGCCCTGACCTATCCATACACCATCACCAACATGGTCCCCCCCAAGCACGTCCCATTAGGAGGGGAAGGTGTGAGCAGGCTGGCGGTTTACCGTCCCCCGGCTGGGGTAGACAGACCACAGCTGACAACAGAGCCATCCCCTGCTCTCGACCTGAGTGGTGAGTAAACTCAGTCTGATGTACCGCCAACTGCCGGGGAAGATGAGCAGACCTATCATCTCGACATCTCGCCGCAACGACACTGACAACCTATGCCACCCTGAACGTTACTCGGTCACTGCCGCCCGCAAGTGATAATGGCGGGGTCAATGGAGCCTATCGGGCTGCTGCTAACCACGTAAGCCGTATCTGCACCTCTCTTTTTCTCCCCATAACGATTGGATGGCACAGCCACAGATCCCGCCGTATCCGCATTCGTACCTGCATTTCACACAGGTTCCATACCGTTTTGATCTCTGGAGGAGTGGATCCATAACAACAGGATCCACTGGATTAATGGCGGAGCGGACCATGTTCCCCTATATCTTCTGTACCCCAACAGGAGAGAATCCATGTCGAGCCTCAGCGAAAACAGGCTGTTTTTGCTGCTTTTTTTATCGCTGTTGCTGGCCGGTACCGTGCAGGCAACGGCACAAAGCAGGGATTTCAGACAGGCGCCCAAGGCGCTCAGCGCACTGAAAAAAGGCCAGGTGGCACAGAGTCAGGGCAACCTGACCCAAGCCATCCACTTCTACTGCGCCGCCGCCACGACGGGTAACCCGGAAGGTTACTTCCGCATCGGTCGCCTGCTCGCCACAGGCCCGGGCTCGGTGCGCAACCCCAGGATGGCCAACGCCTACCTCGCCATGGCGATGCGCCTTGGCAACCAGCAGGCCACTCGCTACTACAACGCCCGTATTGGCAATGCCGTCATGGGGGATCATTGTGGCGTCGGGGTCGGCGGGGGCGGCAGCTACTTCGCCGAGATCCCCAATACCCCTTTCAACCTGGAGGCCTATCTGGCCCGCCAGTCCCCAGCCAAGCAGAAGCTGGTTATCATGCTGCGCAGCGCCGCCAAGCATCACCACATCGACGAGCGGCTGGTGCTGGCCATCGCCATCGCCGAATCCAATCTCGACAGCCGCGCCGTATCTCCCAAGAACGCCCAGGGACTGATGCAGCTCATACCTGAGACCCAGCAACGCTTCGGCGTTACCCGCCCCTTCGATCCCGAGCAGAACATCAAGGGTGGAGTGGCCTACCTCAAGTGGCTGCACACCCACTTTGACGGCAACTGGACCCTGATGTCGGCGGCCTACAACGCCGGCGAGAAATCGGTGGAACAATACGGGGGCATCCCCCCTTATCAGGAGACCCAGCAATATGTGCGGCGGGTCCTCTACTTTGCGGGCCACAAGTAGCCCTGAGCGGGCAATCAGGGTATCGCCGACAGGAATGCGGCTACCTCACCTTGCAACGGTCAAGGAAATGGCGACCATGTCCAGCATTGTTCAAAGCCATAGTGGCGGTAGTAACCCACCAGATTGCTGACCAGCAACAGCCCCTCCATCAGCGCGGCGACCAGTGAGCCCACCCGCACAGCTTGTTGACCAGCCAGCAGATCCCGACCGCCGCTCAACGTCAGCCGTGGCAAGCACAGGCAAAGGGCTTCGCCCATCGCGGCAGCCAAGTCCATTGCGCAGAGAAAGGCAGCCAGTGGGGGTGCCTGAGGGGATGGGATCATGACGGCTCCGGGACAAAACAGGCTCCCACATCATGGCAAGCTTGCACGGCTGATGCAGCAAGACGTGACCGCGGCGGCAAAGGGGAGTGCCAACCGGGCGCCGCCTTTGCCCACCCCTGTCCATTGGTTTACAATCGACGGGTTTTTTGGAACCGGGTTGACGGCGTGTCGACCTGGCCCCACCACGACATCAGTCTGTTAGTGCCAAGACATTAACCTGCTGAAAAGGAAGAGAATTAGCCAATGGCTCAATTTATTTACACCATGAACAGGGTCGGCAAGGTAGTGCCGCCCAAGCGTCATATCCTCAAGAACATCTCCTTGAGCTTCTTCCCGGGCGCCAAGATAGGCGTACTGGGCCTGAACGGTGCCGGTAAATCCACCCTGCTGCGCATCATGGCGGGCATCGACACCGAGATCGAAGGGGAAGCCCGCCCGCAACCCGGCATCAAGATTGGCTACCTGCCCCAGGAGCCGAAGCTGGATCCGGAGCAGACAGTGCGCGAAGCGGTCGAAGAGGCCGTTGGCGAGGTGAAGCGCGCCATGGCCCGTCTCGACGAGGTCTATGCCGCTTACGCCGATCCGGATGCAGATTTTGACAAGCTGGCCCGCGAACAGGGCGAGCTGGAAGCCATCATCCAGGCCCAGGGTGGCCACAACATGGAAAACCAGCTGGAGCGCGCGGCCGATGCCCTGCGCCTGCCAGCCTGGGACGCCAAGATCCAGCACCTCTCCGGTGGTGAGCGCCGCCGTGTGGCGCTGTGCCGTCTGCTGCTGGAAAAGCCGGACATGCTGCTGCTGGACGAACCGACCAACCACCTGGATGCGGAATCCGTGGCCTGGCTGGAGCGCTTCCTGCACGACTACGAAGGCACAGTGGTGGCCATCACCCACGACCGTTACTTCCTCGACAACGTGGCAGGCTGGATCCTGGAGCTGGACCGCGGCGAGGGTATCCCGTGGGAAGGCAACTACTCCTCCTGGCTGGAGCAAAAGGACGCCCGTCTGGCGCAGGAAGCCAGTTCCGAAGCGGCTCGTCGCAAGTCCATCGAGAAAGAGCTGGAGTGGGTGCGTCAGAACCCGAAAGGCCGTCAGGCCAAGTCCAAGGCCCGTATGGCTCGCTTCGAAGAGCTCAACACCAACGACTACCAGAAGCGCAACGAGACCAACGAGCTGTTCATTCCGCCCGGACCGCGCCTCGGCGACAAGGTGCTGGAAGTGGCCAACCTGCGCAAATCCTACGGTGATCGGGTGTTGATCGACGATCTGTCGTTTGCCATTCCGAAAGGTGCCATCGTCGGTATCATCGGCCCGAACGGGGCCGGTAAGTCGACCCTGTTCCGCATGATGTCGGGTCAGGAGCAACCGGATTCTGGCACCATCACCCTAGGTGAAACCGTGGTGCTGGCCTCTGTCGATCAGTTCCGCGACAGCATGGACGACAAGAAGACGGTGTTCGAAGAGGTCGCCGACGGTCAGGATATCCTGCGCATCGGCAACTACGAGTTCCCGAGCCGCGCCTATATCGGCCGCTTCAACTTCAAGGGGTCCGATCAGCAGAAGCGGGTTGGCGAACTCTCCGGCGGTGAGCGTGGTCGTCTGCATCTGGCCAAGCTGCTGCAGACCGGCGGCAACGTGCTGCTGCTGGATGAACCGACCAACGATCTGGACATCGAAACCCTGCGCGCCCTCGAGAACGCCCTGCTGGAGTTCCCGGGTTGTGCCATGGTCATCTCCCACGATCGCTGGTTCCTCGACCGTATTGCCACCCACATTCTGGACTACCAGGACGAGGGCAATATTGCGTTCTTCGAAGGTAACTTTACCGAATACGAAGAGTGGAAGAAGAAGACCTACGGCGCCGAGGCGATCCAGCCACACCGGGCCAAATACAAGCGCATCACCAAATAAGGGTGGCGGCGTCACAAGGGGAGCTCAGGCTCCCCTTTCGATTGCCTTTGACTTACAATCGAAGGCGTATGCCTTTGCATGGATGTAGCAAGATGACGACCCAGCCCCCCATAGAGAAGAAACTCACCATCCAGATCCGGGTCGAGCCCGGCTGCCTCGGGCCAGATGGCAAGGAACACATCGAGACCTTCTGTGTCGCCGCTGCCAAGATTTTCTCTGTCATCGATCCTGAACTGGTGAGCTGGGTGCTGATCCCGCGCTACGACAAGCAGTTGCCGGAACAGGAGTTCTTCATCGAGGGACGCAAGCTGACCGAGGAGCAGGCCAGCCTGTTTCTGCGCCGTCTCGGGCGAGAGCTCGGCGAGGTGCTGGACAGACTCGACTCGGTGCTGGCCCAGCTGGTGGAGCGCTACTTCAAGACCCTCTAAGCCGTATTCTCAATGGGTTCACCATAAAGGTTCTCTGGCGAGAACCTTTTTAATTGCTCAAATAGCAAACGTTTGAATTTTTGCGCTATTCATTGATCCGCTTCGCAGATCCGGGGTTTGTAAACGCCGCCGCCTGTGTGAAAATGTGCCCGCTGTCACGGTATCAGGACGAGTCTGGTCACTTAGTCACCAGAAAAATAGCCCCCTTGCCCACGCATGGATGGGGTGCCGACTCTCCTGCTGCTTATTTCACGTCACCTATTGGAATCCAACATGAACCAACAACACCAAGCTGCCAACCAGGCCGCCGGGCAAGGATTGCTTGAGCGCCTGTTTGCCCTGCAAGGCCATGGCACCAATGCCCGCACCGAAGTGATCGCCGGCATCACCACCTTTCTGACCATGGTCTATATCGTGTTCGTCAACCCGCAGATCCTCTCCGCTGCGGGCATGGACACCCAGGCCGTGTTCGTCACTACCTGCCTCATTGCCGGTATCGGCAGCATACTGATGGGCCTGTTGGCCAACCTGCCCATCGCCCTGGCCCCCGCCATGGGGCTGAATGCGTTCTTCGCCTTCGTGGTGGTGGCTGGCATGGGTTACTCCTGGCAAGTCGGCATGGGCACCATCTTCTGGGGCGCGCTGGGCCTGCTGATCCTGACCCTGCTGCGGGTGCGCTACTGGCTGATCGCCAATATCCCGCTCACCCTGCGGGTAGGCATCACCGCCGGTATCGGTCTGCTCATCGCCCTGCTCGGTCTGCACAACGCCGGGATCGTGGTGGCCAGCCCGGCCACCATGGTGACGGTGGGCAACCTCACCTCCCTGCCCTGCCTGCTGGGGCTGCTTGGCTTTTTTATCATCTGTATCTTCTCAGCCCGCGGTGTTCACTCCGCCGTCCTGATCGCCATCGTGGTCACCACGGGTCTGGGCTGGCTGTTTGGCGATGTCACCTTCAAAGGGTTCGTCTCCATGCCCCCCAGCATAGCGCCGGTGTTCGGCCAGCTGGATCTGATGGGATCACTCGACATCAGCCTGGCAGGGATCATCTTCTCCTTCATGCTGGTCAACCTGTTCGACTCTTCCGGCACCCTGATTGGCGTCACCAACCGCGCCAAGCTGGCGGACGACAAGGGCCACTTCCCGCGCATGAAGCAGGCACTGCTGGTCGATAGCGTCAGCTCGGTCGGCGGCGCCTTCATGGGTACCTCCTCGGTCACCGCCTTTATCGAGAGCAGCTCAGGCGTTGCGGTCGGCGGCCGCACCGGTCTGACCGCCATCGTGGTCGGCCTGCTGTTCCTGCTGGCGATCTTCTTCTCTCCCGTCGCCGCCATGGTGCCAGCCTATGCCGCCGCTGGCGCCCTCATCTACGTGGGTGTGCTGATGTGCTCCGAGCTGACCCGGGTGAAGTGGGAATATCTGACCGAAGCGGTACCGGCCTTCATGACCGCGGTGATGATGCCGTTCAGCTTCTCCATCACAGAGGGGATCGCCGTGGGCTTCATCTCCTACTGCGTGATGAAGGCGGGCACCGGCCGCTGGCGCGAGATCAACCCCTGCGTGCTGGTGGTTGCCCTGCTGTTCGTGCTCAAGTTCGTCTGGGTCGACAGCCACTAAGCCAGGCTATCGCACACAAAAATGCCCGTCATCGACGGGCATTTTTTATGGCTGGCAGAGGACGGCACTCAACGGATACCGCGAGCCTCGCGGATCCACTCCCAGGCCTGCTGTATCTCCTGGGTCTTCTCCTTCGCCATCTCCATCATCTCCGGTGGCAGCCCCTTGGCGGCCAGCTTGTCCGGGTGATGCTTGCTCATCTCCTTGCGGTAGGCGCGCTTGATGTCCTGATCGCTGTCGCTCTCGCTCACCCCGAGCAACTGGTAGGCATCCTTGAGGCGATCCGCTGACGGCGCTTCCTGCCGGTACTGCTGCCCGCCGTGCCCACCGTCCTGATAGTGCCCACCGTGCGCCCGGTTGAAGAAGTTCATCTGCGCCTCGGCCATGGCCAGGATACGGGCCAGCTCGATGCGGCTGAAACCCAGCTCATCGGCGATGGTGTGCAGGATGGCGCGCTCGTTGTCTTCGACCTTGCCATCGGCAAAGGCGGCCTGCAGTTGCACCTCCAGGAAGAAGCGCAGTATGTCGCGCTGCCCCAGACTGGCACGGCGAAATTCAGCCAGGGTTTCCCGCAGCGGGAACTCGGTCTCCTTGCCCAGCCGGAACGACTCCTGGGCGCGGGCCCGCTGATCCCCCACCAGCCGCATCCGATCCATCAGGTTGGAGGCAACCCGGATCTCCTGCTCCGTGACTTGACCGCTCGCCTTGGCGATATGGCCCATGACGGCGAAGGTGGCGTGAAAGAAGACCGCCTGCTGTTGCTGACTGGGGCCACGCTGGAACGCCCCCCGAATACCCATGCCCCGATCGAAACGGTGGCCGATCCAGAGGCCAAGCAGGGCACCAAAGATGTTGCCGAGCAGAAAACCGAAGAAGGCGCCAAGCACCTTACCCCAAATACGCATGGTTCAAGACCTCGTGATGTTAATGAGTGCGGGCCAGCAGCTGTTCGTCCAGCTCGCGCAGCCGCTCAACTGTGCCTATGTCGCGCCATTCGCCAGCCAGCATGGCACCACCGACCCGGCCTTGCGCCATCCAGTCGCGTAGCAGGGGGGCCAGCTTGCGCGCACCCGGCGGCAAATCGGCAAAGGCGGCGGGGTCATAGAGCCCGACACCGCTGAAAGTAAGGGCCGGCGCATCCTGTACCCGACCCGCGTGCAGAGAAAAATCCCCGACGGGATGCTGGGGTGGATTGGGCGCCAGCCATAGATGGGCCAGATCCTCCCCCAGTGGCTGGGTCACCAGGGAGCGATAGTCCAGACTGAGCCAGGTATCGCCGTTGATCACCAGAAAAGGCGCCGGGCCAAGCAGCGGCAGCGCCTGCACTATGCCACCGGCGGTTTCCAGCGCACTCTCCTCGGCCGACCAGTGGATACTCACCCCGAACGCACTGCCGTCACCGAGCGCTTCCACCAGTTTGTGGCCGAGCCAGGCGTGATTGATGACCAGTTCGGTCACCCCGACTGCCGCGAGTTTCTCGATATGGTGCACGATGAGCGGCTTGCCCCCCACCGCCAGCAGCGGCTTGGGCAGGCTGTCGGTGAGCGGGCGCATGCGCTCGCCACGGCCGGCGGCCAGGATCATCGCCTTCATGGTTTCATCCCCGCACGGGTTATCCCCGGCAGCACCACCTGCTCCAGCCACTGGCCAAAACGGGCCAGCACAGGATACGTGGCGCCATGCTGGTGGCACACGTCCACCACATAGCCCAGGGTGCGGGGAATGTCCTTGAGGTAGCCGGATTTGCCATCGCGATGGTAGAGACGGGTGAAGAGGCCCGCCGCCTTCAGGTGGCGCTGCATGCCGGTCAGGTCAACATGACGACGGAAACTGGCATAGTCGAGCCCGCCAAGCAGCCCCGCCTGCTGCAGGGTATCGAAGCCCTGTCGCATGCCCTGCTCGATCACCGCATCAGGCCAGCGCACGTAACAATCTTTCAGCAGCGAGACCAGGTCATAACTCAGGGGGCCGATGACCATGTCCTGAAAGTCGATGATGGCAAGCTGGCTGCCATCTGGCGTGTCACCCCCACACACCATCAGGTTGCGGCTGTGAAAATCACGGTGCATCACCCCCTGCGGCTGGGCCAGGTTGTTGGCGGTGAGGCAGGCAAAGGTGTCATCCAGTAGCCGTTGCTCGGCTTCGCTGAGCTGAAATTGCAGGTGATGGCCCAGCAACCACTCGGGGAATATGCTGTTTTCACGGGCCATGAAGGCGGCGTCGAAGGGATCCATCACCAGATCCACTGACCCCAGCCGGGGCAGCAGCGCTATGGCCTTGTCATACCAGGCCAACACATTGTGCGCATCCAGACAGCCGATAAGCTGGGTATCCCCCAGATCTGTCACAGCCAGCAGGCCCTGCTCATAATCCACAGCCCTGACCTCGGGCGCCAGCAACCCCATTGTCTGCAGGGCGGCAGCATTACGGACAAACTCATGATTTTTTTCAGTTTTTGGATTGGCATCCACCCACACCAGGCCAGCGCCACGGTGGTAACGGCGAAAACTGGCGTCACCGGAAATCAGGGTCAACTGAAGGTGGGCATCACCGGAGATCCGGCGCGCCCATTGCAATAGCAGGGAATCGCGATCGTACATAAGTCGGGGACCAAATTGGAAAGCAGCACTTGGCTGTTAGCCCTGGCCGCAATAATGCTTTATCATTGCCGGCTAACATAAAGCAATGACATGCAATGTCAACTCGATGAATCCTGTCGTAAAATGCATGTCTTGAATCAGCCGTAGCTACCACGGATTGCGCGAGTCTTTCACATGACAAAATGGACACTGGGGTACTCATTTCACATCGCCCTGACCATCAGCCTTGTTCCAGCCCTGACCCCGGCCAGAGTACAGGCAGCACCGATGACGCCGCCTCCCGCCACCGGGATCCTGGACGGGCTCTGCTATGACTATGTACCCAAGGTAGAAAAACTGGCCCCCGGGCAGGATGCCAACGCCCAACTGGTCGAAGTGGATGCCAATCGGCTCGAGGCTAAACAGGGCGGCACCGCCATCTATCAGGGGGATGTCAAGCTCCGCCAGGGGGTGCGCAAATTTGACTCGGATTATGCCGAGCTCGATCAGAAGAGCCGGGATGTCATCGCCATCGGCAACATCTATTACAACGATGGCCAGATCACAGTCACCAGTGACAAGACCCTGAAATCCAACCTGGATACCAAGAATTCCGAGCTGGAAGAGGGCAAGTATCAGGTCCATGGCTCACCGGTACGCGGCTCCGCCGAGCGGGTCACCATGACCAACAACAACCAGAACATCACTCTGGAAGGTGCCCAGTACACCACCTGCCCACCGGGCCAGGAAGTATGGACCCTGAAAGCGGGCAGCATCGACATAGACCAGACAGAGGTGTTCGGGGAAGCCTGGAACGCCAGCCTCTGGCTCTATGACTATCCGGTGTTCTACTTCCCGTATATCAACTTCCCCATCAAGGATGAGCGTAAAACCGGTCTGCTCTACCCGGGTTTTACCCAAAGTTCCAAGAACGGCATGGACATCACCCAACCGTTTTACTGGAACATAGCGCCCAACTACGATGCCACCATCACCTCCCGTTTCATGGACAGACGGGGCCTGATGGCGCAGGTCGAGTTCCGCTACATGCCGGATCCGGCCCATGTGGGCAGCCTCTATTTCGAGAATCTGGCAGACGACAAACAATATGATGAAACACCCAGCCTGAATCAAAAGCTGTCTGACGGGCATCGCTATCTGCTCAATGCACGTCACACCTCTATGTTTGCCGATAATGCCATGCGAGCAACGATCGACTACACCAAGGTCCGGGATCGGGATTACAACTACTTCAACGACTTCTCCCCCAAGGTGGGTACCTGGGTCGAGAACCAGTTGCAGCAATCCCTGATGGCTGGCTACTTCCAGCCCAGCTGGAACATCAACACCGAGGTGCGGACCTACCAGATCCTGCTGGCCAGTGCCCAGCAGCCCCACGAGCTGATGCCACGTATCGATCACAACTACTACCATCAGGGCAGCTGGTATGATCTGGCCTGGAATAACGAAGTGACCCGGTTTGGTTACAACAACACCCAGTCCTCCGCGCAAAACCTGGGGGAGGCCTATACCGGCACCCGGGTCTACACGGCCCCGACCCTGACCATACCGCTGATCAACGAGGCGGGCTACTACCTCGACAGCCAGTACAGGTTGATGTACACCCGTTACGATCAGGAAGTGCCTGACAACATGAGCCAGGCCTTCCGTGACAGATTTGATCCCAGTTCCAAAGGCGCTAACACAGGAACAGGCAGACAAGAAAACGTCACGCTGGACGAAGGCATCATCAGTCGGACCCTGCCCTCCTTCCGCCTCAAGGGCGGCATGACCTTCGAGCGCAACCAGAGCTGGTTTGGCGGCGATGCCAACCAGACCCTGGAGCCTGAGTTCCAGTACCTCTATGTGCCCTACAAAAATCAGGACAACATAGGTGTCTACGACTCCACCACCATGCGTCAGGACTACTACAGCCTGTTCAGCGACCGCCGCTACGCCGGTCTGGATCGCATCAGCGACTCAAATCGCGTGTCGGTCGGTGTCACCAACCGGATATACGATGATGCGGGCGATGAACGAATTCGGCTGGCCGTTGCCCAAGCTTTCGATTTTGTTGCGCCCAGGGTCAAGCTCTACTCCAGCGAATCCCTGACCACCAACACCCGCTCCCCGCTCTCGCTCGAGGGGGATGCCAAGATCAACGAACAGTGGTTTGCCCATGCCGGTGCGCAATATGATATGGACCAGAGCCAGATCAGCTCCGCCAACAGCGCCATCGAGTATCGCCATGAGAAGCTGATCAGCCAGCTGAACCATCGCTTTGTGCGCGATGCCAACATTGTCCCAAACACGAATAATGAGATCACCGACCTCAACCAGATCGGTTTGTTGTTGACCACTCCGCTCAATGAGCAGTGGCGCCTTTACGGTGGCTACTACAAAGAGCTCAATCAGAACGTGAAATCTGATCGCAAGGTGGGTCTGAAATATGACTCCTGCTGCTGGAGCATCAACTTCAATCTGGAGTGGGTCAATACGCCAGATAACGTGAGCAATACTTCGACAGCCGAACGCAGCTTCGGCATTCAGTTTGAAATGAAAGGATTGGGTAGCGTGGGTACCGGTAGCAAGGGCACCTCCCTGGACACCGAAGCACTGCCTTACATTCGTCCGTTTAACCTGCGAGACCAGTAACGGTCTGGCAAACGCCTTGAGAGATGGATATGAAGAAGACGTTGATTTCCCTGCTGACTGCAGGCCTGTTCGGAGCCATGAGCCAGGGTGCCTTCGCCGCCCCCGAGCTGCTGGACAAGGTGCTTGCCGTGGTCAACAAGGACGTGGTTCTGGCCAGCCAGCAGGAAGCCCTGGTACAGAAAGTGAAGAGCTCGGCCCAGGAGAGCGGTCAATCCCTGCCTGACGATGCCACCCTGCGCAAGCAGGCACTGGATCGCCTGATCCAGGAGAGCCTGCAGCTGCAACTGGCGGATCGTCAGGGCCTCAAGATCAGCGACACCCAGCTGGAACAAGCCATCCAGAGCATAGCCGCCGACAACCAGATGACGGTAGAGCAGCTGCGTGCCCAGCTGGCCCGCGAAGGGCTGACCTATGCCCAGTACCGGGAAGAGGTGCGCCGCGAGATACTGATGAACGAGGTGCGCCGCAACCAGGTGCGCCGCCGCATCAACATCTCGGAGCAGGAGGTCAAGCAGGTGGTGGACATCCTCGCCAAGCAGGGCCAGCAGCAACAGCAGTACCATGTCGGCCATATCCAGATTGCCCTGCCGGACAACCCGAGCGCCGAGCAGCTCAACGCCGCCAAGAGCAAGATTGAACGCATCCTGGCCGCCCTCAAGCAGGGGGCTGACTTCCGCAAGCTGGCCATTGCCGAGAGCAATGGTCCCAAGGCGCTGGAAGGGGGTGACTGGGGCTGGATGAGCCCGCAAGAGATGCCGACCCTGATGGCCGAAGCGGTACAGGGTGCCAAGAAGGATGACATAGTAGGTCCGCTGCGCTCAGGCGCCGGTCTGCACATCATCAAGGTATTCGATACCAAGGGTCAGCAGCAGGTCTTACAGACCGAAGTGCGCGCCCGCCACATCCTGATCAAGCCCTCCATCATCTTGAGCGAAGAGAAGGCCAAGGGCATGCTGGACGGCATACTGCACGACATCAAGAGCGGCAAGGCCAGCTTCGCCAGTCTGGCGGAGAAGCACTCTGAAGATCCGGGCTCTGCGGTGCAGGGCGGCGAGCTGGGCTGGTCTGATCCCAATGTCTACGTGCCGGAATTCCGCGACATGGTCAACCGCCTCCAACCGGGTGAGCTGAGCGCCCCCTTCCGCACCACCCACGGCTGGCACATAGTCCAGCTGGAAGAGCGTCGCAGCCAGGATGCCACCAACAAGGCCCAGGAACAGCGCGCCTATCAGCTGATCTACAACCGTCGCTTCACCGAAGAGTCCCAAGCCTGGCTGGACGAGCTGCGTGACGAGGCCTACATCCAGATCGAAGGCGCCAGCAGCTGATGAGCTGTCGTCGTCTCGCCGTCACGCCGGGTGAACCGGCCGGGATAGGCCCGGACTTGGTGCTGCAGATAGCCCAGCAGGATTGGCCCCACCAGCTGGTGGTGATTGCCGATCCTGCCCTGATGCTCGAACGGGCCGCCCTGCTGGGGCTGCCCATCGAACTGAATCCCTATGATGCCAACACCCCTGCCCAGCCGCAGCGAGCAGGTACCCTGACCCTCTGTCCTGTGGCCCTGGGTGCCCCCGTGGCAGCGGGTGAACTCGATGAGGGCAACGGCGCCTATGTGCTGGCGACCCTGCAGCGCGCCTGTGACGGCAACCTCAGCGGCGAGTTTTCCGCCGTGGTGACCGGCCCGGTACACAAGGGGATCATCAACCAGGCGGGAGTCTCGTTCAGTGGTCACACCGAATTCTTCGCCCAGCAGTCTGACACCGCCGATGTGGTGATGCTGCTGGCGACGGAAGGCTTGCGGGTGGCGCTGGCAACCACTCATATCCCGCTGGCCTACGTGGCGATGGCGATCACCGAAGATCGGCTCGGCAAGGTGATCCGCATCCTGGATGCGGATCTCAAAACCAAGTTTGGCATCGCCAACCCCCGAATTTACGTCTGCGGCCTCAATCCCCACGCCGGGGAAGGGGGCCATCTCGGCCGTGAAGAGATTGACGTGATCGAACCCGCCCTGGCCGGCTTGCGCCAGGAGGGGATCGATCTGGTCGGCCCTCTGCCAGCCGATACCCTGTTCCAGGACAAATACCTCAAGGATGCGGATGCGGTACTCGCCATGTACCACGACCAGGGACTGCCCGTGCTCAAATACAAGGGCTTTGGCAGTTCGGTCAATATCACCCTTGGACTTCCTTTCATCCGCACTTCGGTGGATCACGGCACTGCGCTGGATCTCGCAGGCAAGGGCCTGGCGGATCCTGGCAGTCTGATCACCGCGATTAACCACGCCATCAAGATGGTAGAGAAAAAAAGATATGAGCAGTAAGGTGCAGAGCAACAAGGTGCACATGGGCCACACGGCCCGTAAGCGTTTCGGTCAGAACTTCTTGCACGACCGCTATGTGATCGATCAGATAGTGGCCGCCATCAACCCGCAACCGGGGCAGAACCTGGTGGAGATAGGTCCGGGTCTGGCCGCGCTGACCGAACCGGTCGCCTCCCAGATGGACAAGATGACCGTGGTCGAGCTTGACCGGGATCTGGCCGCGCGCCTGCGTGAGCATCCGACCCTCAAGGACAAGCTGACCGTGATCGAGGCCGACGCCATGCGCTTCGACTTCGGCACCCTGATGGGTGAAGGCAAGGGGCCGCTGCGCATCTTCGGCAACCTGCCCTATAACATCTCCACGCCGCTGATCTTCCACCTGTGCGAGTTCGCCGACCGGGTAGAAGACATGCACTTCATGCTGCAAAAAGAAGTGGTATTGCGGATGTGTGCCGGTCCTGGCAGCAAAGCCTATGGCCGCCTGAGCGTCATGGTTCAGTACTACTGTCAGGTTGTGCCAGTGCTGGAAGTGGGCCCGGGCGCCTTCAAACCCGCCCCCAAGGTCGACTCTGCCGTAGTGCGCCTGATGCCGCACAAAAACCCGACCATAGTCGCCAAAGACATTCGTTGCCTGAGCCGCGTCTGTACCGAGGGCTTTGGCCAGCGTCGCAAGACCATCCGCAACAGCTTCTCCAACTTCATTACCGACGCCCAGCTGACCGAGCTTGGGATCGATGGCAACCTGCGCCCGGAGAATCTCTCCCTGGAGCAGTTCGTCATGATCGCCAACTGGCTGGCGGATCAGCAACAGGCCTGATCCCGTGGCACACCCGCACATAGTGATCCGCCCATACCCCAGTTATGTGGCGGATACCCAAGACCCTTACCAGTTCCACTATCTGATCGAAATTGAGAACCTGGGGCCCGGCCCGGCGCAGCTACTGCACCGGCGCTGGCTCATCACGGATGCCAATGGCAAGATGCTGGAAGTCGAAGGCCCAGGCGTCGTCGGGGAGCAGCCCCTGATTGCGGAAGGGGAGACCTTTCGCTATCAGAGCGGCGTGCCGCTCGGCACCCCCGTTGGGGTGATGGAAGGGAGCTATACCCTGCAAGATGCGTCAGGGCAACCGTTCGAGGCGCCCATAGCGCCTTTTACCCTGGCCGTCCCCCACATTATTAACTGAGGTTTCATGGCGAACTGTTTTGTTGGCGATATCCAAGGCTGCCACGACGACTTGCGCCGTCTGCTGGATCTCGCAAAGTTCGATCCCGGCAACGACGTGCTCTGGCTCTGCGGCGACCTGGTCGCCCGCGGCCCGGATTCCCTCAACACACTGCGCTTCGTCAAGTCGCTGGGAAGCCGCGCCGTCACCGTGCTCGGCAACCACGACCTTCACCTGCTGGCGGTGGCCGATGGTGTCGCGCCGCTCAAGAAGAAAGACAAGCTGCAAACCCTGATGGAAGCCCCGGATCGGGACGAGCTGCTGACGTGGTTGCGCCATCGCCCCCTGCTGGCGGAGTCTCCCGACCTGCCCATCATGATGGTGCATGCCGGCATCTCTCCGGCGTGGGACGCCCGCACCGCCCGCAACTGCGCCCGCGAAGTGGAGAGCTTGCTGCGCGGCGACCAGTACCAGTGGCTGTTGCACAACATGTATGGTGATCAGCCCGATGGCTGGACAGACGATCTGGTGGGGATAGAGCGCTATCGCTACATCATCAACACCTTCACCCGCATGCGCTTCTGCTATTTCGACGGCCGGCTCGAGTTCAAGTGCAAGAAGGGTCCTAGAGAGTCCACACCCGGCCTGCGCCCCTGGTTCGAGCAACGTGAACACCACGTGGATGACCCTATCCTGGTGTTCGGCCACTGGGCGGCCCTGATGGGCAACACCGGCAAGCAGGATATCAAGGCGCTCGATACCGGCTGCGTCTGGGGCAACAGTCTCACCCTGTGGCGCTACGAAGATGATGCCCTGATCGCCACCCCCTGCCCGGTTCACGCCAGCTAGGGCGGCGCTGCAATCAGGTGGTATGCACGGCTCTGATTATGAAGACCTGCACCAGAAACAAAGCCCGGCAACCTGCCGGGCTTTCTGTTTTTTGTGCCCTGTTCTCTGTTTTATGGGAGGAGTACGTTACAGCTTGCGCCCCAGTCGCCTCTCGATCTGGCTTCGCTCCCACTCAGGGCCAAATAGCTTGAAGGGTTGGTACACACTGATACCATGGGATGCCAATCCTAACCCCCACCCCAGCGCAGCCCACCAGACCCAGATATACTCCGGATTGCTCAGGTAGTTAATAACGAACAACCCGCACATCACCAAAAAATAGCTAACAGCATGGTAATAGAAACCCTTGAGCGCCTCCACATACTTCATAGCGGCCTGCTCTTCCATCGATACTTGCAATACATTTTTTTCCATCGTGCCACTCCCTCGCATCTCGCGCTCCTGTTGCTCTGACCCATCCAGTTGAGCCACATCGAGTTCAAAGACGGAGGCCAGGGCCTTGAGGGATTCCAATCCGGGTTGCTGCCCCTGCTCGATCCGCTGAATAGTGCGGACACTCAAACCAGTCAACGTCGCCAACTGATCCTGGGACCAACCCCGTTGCAATCTCAACTTCCTGACGATCATCTCGAACTCCTTGTGGTAATTGACAGGGCCAGCATAGGGCTTGCGCCGCGAAAGGTGACACGACAGATGGCCGACATCCACCTGACAATCCTTTAAAATCATTAGGTTAAATTGTGATCCTGGTCAGTCAGCCGGTCGTTCCCCCAGATATTGAACAAACCGTAACAAATAACCATCGGGATCCTGCAGCAAAAATTCGCGCTGCCCAGCCAGCATATCTCCCACCGGATACCAGGCTTCAGTGGGCTGCCGAAAAAGCGTAATGCCGGCGCGCTGCAATCGGTGGAGTAGCGGCTGGATGTCGGTCAGCTCCATCTGCAAATTGATCCCCCGGCCGAAGGGTGCCTCCAGCTCCCCGACCTGCCAAGCCTCTGGATGAACCAGTTCAAGCATCAGCTGTACCTGTTGCTGCTCCAGATAAGCAAAAGGAGGGTCATCGCGCCGATAGCGGACTGAGAAGCCCAACAAGCCGCGATAGAACGCCAGAGAGCGAGCCAGATCGGTGACCGACAGCTCCGGCACCATGGGGTTCCAATACACCTCATCCACCTCGACATTCGCACCCGTCATGGCTTACAGGCTCTGCATCAACTCGGCGGCGATCTCGAAGGAGCGCAGCCGTGCCTGATGCTCGACGATGGGGCCGTTGAACATCAGCTCATCGGCCCGGGTCTCTGCCAGTAGCGCCTTGAGGCCATGGCACACCTGATCCGGATCCCCCACCAGAGAACGAGCAAGCGTCTGCTCCATCGCCATCAGCTCACGGGGCGACCACTCGTCACCAAGTTCGACGACCGGCGCGGGCAGTTTGCCCGCATCACCGCGATGGAGACGCAAGAACTGCTGCTGCACGGTAGTGAACTGGAAGCGGGCCTCCCGCTCGCTGTCGGCAGCAATCATATTGATGCAGACCACGGCATAGGGCTTGGGCCAGCGCACCGAGGGACGGTACTGGCTGCGGTAGATCTCCAGCGCCTGCAACAGCAAGGCGGGGGCAAAATGGGAGGCAAAGCCGAATGGCAAGCCCATCGCAGCAGCCAGCTGGGCACTGTAAAGGCTGGAGCCCAGCAGCCAGATGGGCAGGTGAAGCCCCTGACCCGGCACCGCCTGCACCGCGCCGATCTCGTCGCCAAAGTAGCTCATTAGCTCGCGCACATCGGCCGGGAAATCATCCACCTCGCCGCTACGCAGGCGCCGCAGCGCCCGCATGGTGCGCTGATCGGTACCGGGCGCCCGGCCAAGGCCCAGATCGATGCGGTCAGGATAGAGCGAAGCCAGGGTGCCAAACTGCTCGGCAATGACCAGCGGCGCATGGTTCGGCAGCATGATGCCGCCAGCGCCGATCCGCATGGTGTGGGTGGCACCTGCCAGGTGGCCGATCAGCACAGAGGTGGCGGCGCTGGCAATGCCCGGCATGTTGTGGTGCTCGGCCAGCCAATAACGCTGGTAGCCCCAGCGCTCGGCATGTTGCGCCAACTCGCGCGAGCGGTGAAATGACTCGGCGGGCAGGGATCCTTCGGGGACGGGCACCAGATCGAGTACGGAATAGGGGATGGCAGACATGGGTCACTCCATTGATTCACAGACCAGTAACAAGTGGGGCAATGTAGCACGGGATACCTGAATGAATCACGCATCGGGATGGCGCCAGGCCAGCCCTGGCAGAACGTCAAGTGACACAGTTACCCTCCCCGGTCACAGACGCTGGCATGCTGTCGCTCGTCGTCTGGTTGTAAGCTCCGCCCATCACCTTCTTACAGGGGGTTGTCATGCCCAAGCTGTGCCATATCCTGGTGACCACCTAGGGCAGCCCCGCAGGGGCCGTCACATCTGAGGCCATATCCTGATGCCACTCAATCAGTTATTGTGTTTTTTGTCATCCTGTTGGCACACTGCTGGTTGATCATCTCTGCAATCGCCAATGTGACAAGGATGCGTCCATGACAAGTGCCAGGCCAGGTCGTAAACCCTTCTATGTGCATATCGCCACCCTTTTCATCCTGCTGTTTACCCTGCTGGGCAGCGCCCTCATAGCGCTGCAGTTTCAGCAAGGGGCGCGACAGGGGTTGGAGCATGAGCGGCAGAACTTTCTGCAATACCGGGAGCAGCTGGCCCTTGCACTCCAGCTGAACGAGCGACCGGCCCGCATGTCCCTCAGCCTGCTGCGTAGCGGCCAGCTGGCGGCCATGACCAGCCTGGATGCTCGCCTGGACTACCTGCCGCAACTGGCGGAAGTGCTGGCCAACAGCCCCAGCTATGGCGCCGTCTACGCCGGCTATGAGGATGGCGACTTTTTCCTGGTGCGCAAACTGACCGAACGGGCCAGAGCCCCGCTGGACAAGGTGCCCGCCGCCAGCACCCTGCTGGTGCAGAGCCTGCATCAGGGCAAGGGGGAGTTTCTCTACTTCGATCAGCAGCTAACCCTGCTCGAGCGCCGGGCCATGCCCCTGTACCAGTTTGATCCCCGCAGCCGCGACTGGTACAAACAGGCACGCGGGCACGCGGGGATCGCCACGACCAATCCCTATCTCTTCTTCACCACCAAGGAGCCGGGCATGACACTGGCGGCGGAGAGCAATGACAAACGGGCGGTGATCGGGCTGGATGCCAGCGTCGAGGGACTGTCGGCCATGATCGGCAAGCTGCGCTTGCCAGCGCAGAGCAAGGTGATCCTGTTCGACGAATACGCCACCCTGCTGGCCGCCGATCCCAAGCTGCTCCCCAGCTTCGAGCAGCTGAGCCAACTGCCCATGCTGTCGGCGCTGTCCCAACCTGTGCTGACCCGGCTGCAACAGCAGATCACCCGCCAGCCCGCTCTGCTGAGCAGCCCGGTGGAGTTGACCCTGACCGCCGCCGATGACAGCGACTGGCTGGTCAACCTCGCCCCCCTCGGCGAGGGTTCTCCCTTCCATATCGCCCTGCTGGTGTCGGCCGATCTGCTCTACCAGCAGGCCCGTGACGAGGCACTGGTCAATCTCGGCTGGACGGTGGCTGGCTTGCTATTGCTGCTGCCGGTGATCTGGCTGGTCTCCCGCCGCACCGCCGCACCGCTGCTGGCACTGACCCAGGAGGCGGAGCGGATCCAGCACTTCGACTTTGGCGAGAGTCGGGCGCCTGAGTCGGCGATCCGCGAGATCGACGATCTGGCCCGTACCATGTCCGGCATGCGGCTGACCCTGGGCAACTTCATGAACATGGGGCGGGCACTGGCGGCCGAGCACCGCTTCGACTCCCTGCTCAGCCGCATACTGCACGAGACCATAGCCGCGGTGCAGGCCCAGGGGGGTTGCCTCTACCTGGAGCAGGAGAAGAGCATGGTGGCCGTCCAGGCGAGCTGGCGACAGCAAGCCCTGCCCGCCGGGCAAGTCCCCTGGCAGGAGGCGCTGTTCGGCAAACTGGCCCAGACCGAGCGGCTCACCCTGCCTATCGACGAGCATGGCTGGCAGCAGCATCTGGCGAGCTGGGGCCCCTTCCCCGGCCCCTGCCAGCTGGTGGCCGAGCCCCTGCGCAACCAGAGACAGGAGCTGATCGGCTGCCTGCTGCTGATCCTGCCCGACTGCGCTGCCCGCGAGTTGGCCTCGCGCATCAGTCTGATCGAGGCACTGGCGGGCACCTCGGCCTCCGCCATCGAGAACCAGCGACTGCTGGAGGAGCAGAAACAGCTGCTGGACTCCTTCATCGAGCTGATGGCCGGCGCGATCGATGCCAAGAGCCCCTACACAGGGGGTCACTGCCAGCGCGTACCCGAGCTGACCCGGATGCTGACCGAGGCGGCCTGTGCCCAGCAGCAGGGCCCGTTCGCCGATTTCCGGCTCAATGAGGAGGAGTGGGAGGCCATCCATATCGCGAGCTGGCTGCACGACTGTGGCAAGGTCACCACGCCGGAATTCGTGGTCGACAAGGCTACCAAGCTGGAGACCCTCTACGACCGGATCCACGAGATCCGCACCCGCTTCGAGGTGCTCAAGCGCGACGCCTATATCGAGGCGCTGGCGACCCGCCTGTCGGAATCCGGGCGACACGCCGCCCGCGAGGTGGTGGCCCCGCTCTGGAGCACCCTGGACGAGGAGTTTGCCTTCGTCGCCGAGTGCAACCTCGGGGGGGAGTGGATGGCACCGGAGAAACTGGCCAGACTGGATGCCATCGCCAGCCGCACCTGGCTGCGCACCCTGGATGACAGACTCGGCATCAGCCGGGAGGAACTCAAGCTGCGCCAGAGCGAGCACGCCACGCAGCTGCCCTGCGCCGAACCGCTGCTGGCCGACAAGGCGGCCCACCTCATTCCCCGCCCCGCCCACGACAGCCTGGATGAGCACAATTCCTGGGGCTTCAAGGTCAAGGTGCCCACCCATCTCTACAACCGGGGGGAGCGTTACAACCTGGCCATAGGCCGTGGCACCCTCACCGAGGAGGAGCGCTACAAGATCAACGAACACATCATCCAGACCATCCGCATGCTGGAACGGCTCCCCTTCCCGCGCCATCTGCGCAGCGTGCCCGAGATCGCCGGCGGTCACCATGAGCGCATGGACGGCAAGGGCTACCCGCGCCAGCTGCTGGGGCAGCAGATGAGCATTCCGGCCCGCATCATGGCCATCGCCGACATCTTCGAGGCGCTGACCGCCAGCGATCGCCCCTACAAGTCGGGTAAAACAGTGGCCCAGTCTCTTGCCATCATGCAGAGCATGGTGCGCGAGCAGCACATAGATCCGGCCCTGTTTGCCCTGTTCGTCGGCAGCGGTATCTGGCGCGACTATGCCGAGCGTTTCCTGGCGCCAGAGCAGCTGGACGAGGTGGATAGCGACGCCCTGCTGGCTGCGCTGACCTAGGGCGGGGTCATATTTTCTTACATTTGTGCACTGGTCTGAGAGCGCCGGCTTGGTTATAACGGTGCCCCGATAGCGAAGGGGGAGCAAAAGAATCCCCCTCACTCTTTGTCACACCACACTGTTCAGGTTATCTATGTCAAAACATCTCATCGTGCTGGGCGCACTGGCGCTGTCCGGCTGCGCCCTGTTGTCGCCGCCCACCGTCACCCCGGTGCACCTGGCCGATGCCAGCCAGCACGGCTTCTATATCGAGTGCAGCAGCATGGCAGCCTGTTTCCAGCAGGCCAACCAGACCTGCCCCCAGGGCTACCAGGAGACGGATCGCCGTCAGCAGACGCTCTACTCCACCCAGTACACGACGGGCAGCTATGACGAGAAAAAGAAGCTCTACAAGGCAGGCAAGCCTTATCGCGTCGCCAATACGGTCCATTCGCTGACCATTCAGTGCCCAAAGGACTTGAGCATCACGCCGCGCTAGCAAGCAGCAAGCAACGAAAAAGGGCCCGCGGGCCCTTTTTCCAGAGCGGCAAAACCGTCTCAGCGCGTCGCCTCGGCATGCTGGCGGACCAGTTCGCGGCTCATGGCCTCCCGCATCTTGAACTTCTGCAGCTTGCCGGTCACCGTCATGGGGTACTCCTCCACAAAACGGATGTATCTGGGAACCTTGAAGTAAGCGATGCGGGCCGAGAGAAAATGCTTGATCTCCTCCTCACTAACCACTTGATCCGGCCTGAGCTTGACCCAGGCGCACACCTCCTCACCGTAACGCTCGCTGTCGACACCGAACACGGCCGCATCCTGCACCGCTGGATGAGCGTAGAGTCGCTCCTCGATCTCTCGCGGATAGATGTTCTCGCCACCACGGATGATCAGCTCCTTGCTGCGCCCGACGATCTGCACATAACCCTCTTCATCCATGATGCCGATATCCCCCGAGTGCAGCCAGCCCTCCTCGTCGATGGTCTCCGCCGTCTTGGCAGGATCCTGCCAGTAACCCTTCATCACCCCGTTGCTACGACAACAGATCTCCCCCCGCTCGCCGATGGGCACCAATGTGCCACTCGGATCAACCAGCTTGATCTCGGTGTGATCGAGGGCGCGGCCGACCGTGGTAACACGCTTGTGCAGTGGCGCATCGATGGCGGTCATGTGGTTGATGGGACTGCACTCTGTCTGGCCGTAGGCAATCGTCACCTCGGTCATGTGCATCAGGGTCTGCACCTTGCGCATCAAGGGCTCAGGGCAGATGGCCCCGGCCATGATGCCAGTGCGCAGGGAGGAGAGATCAAACTCGGCAAAGCCGGGCAGCTCCAGCTCGGCGATAAACATGGTCGGCACGCCGTGCATGGCGGTGCAACGCTCCTCGCTCACCATCTGCAGAGTTGCCACAGGGTCGAACGCTTCCGAGGGAAACAGGGCGCAGGCCCCCACGCTGATGCAGACCAGGTTGCCGAGTACCATGCCGAAACAGTGATAGAGCGGCACCGGTATGCAGAGCTTGTCCTGCTCGCTGAACGCCATGCCACGCGCCACCTGGCGGCCGTTGTTGAGGATGTTGCTGTGGCTCAGGATCGCACCCTTGGGGTTGCCCGTGGTGCCCGAGGTGAACTGGATGTTGATGGCATCGTCCGGCTTGAGGCTCGCCGCCACCCGGGTAAGCCGGTCCGGATCCTGCTCGTCCCCCAGCGCCAGCACGGTACCGAAGTTGAGCATGCCGGCGGTGGCCTCCTCCCCGAGCCGGATCACCATCGCCAGGCTTGGCAGGCGGGCGCTGACCAGCTGCCCGGGCGGCGAGCTGGCCAGTTCCGGGGCCAGCTCATTGATCATGGCGAGGTAATCGCTGCCCTTGAAGGCACTGGCACAGATGAGGGCACGGCACCCCACGTTGTTGATGGCAAACTCCAGCTCGTAGCTGCGGTAGGCAGGATTGATACAGACCATGATGGCGCCGATGCGGGCGGTGGCGAACTGCACCAGACACCACTCTATGTTGTTTGGTGACCAGATGCCGACCCTGTCGCCCGGCTGGATGCCGAGCCCCAGCAAGCCCAGCGCCAACCTGTCTATCTGGGTGAGGTATTCGCGGTAGTTCCAGCGGATCTGCTGATGACGCACCACAACAGCAGGCCTTTCGGGAAAGCGTTCCGCTATCTCTTGCAGGTACTCGCCTATGGTCTGATGAAGCAGGGGCTGATCGCAGGGACCGGTCCGGTAGCTGAGCAGTGAGGTCATGGGGTGACTCCTGGCCACGTTCGATTTGAATTGCCTACTGCTCGGCTGGCACGCTGTTTTCAGCTTGTTACATTAATGTAATTACCCACCATTAAAAAGACTCACTTTGGTCTAATGCCGACCACAAAAAACGGCCAACCCAGGTTGACCGTTTTGAATCCAGAGCAAGGGCCCTAGAACAACAGATGTGCTACACCGGCGATGACCGGCAAAGTGACCAGGGTGCGCAGCAGGAAAATGACAAACAGCTCCCACAGCTTGACCGGGATCTTGCTGCCCAGCAGCAGGGCACCCACTTCCGACATATAAATGAGCTGGGTGACCGACATGGCGGCGATCACGAATCGTGTGATGTCGCTCTCTATGGTCGATGCCAGCACGGCCGGGATGAACATGTCGGCGAAGCCCACCATGATGGTCTTGGAGGCCGCCTCGGCTTCCGGTAGCTGCAGCAGTTCCAGCAAGGGCACAAAGGGCGCCCCCAGCCAGTTGAAGATAGAGGTGTGCTCGGCCAGCATCAGGGCACAAGTCCCTATGGCCATCACCACCGGCAACACACCAAACACCATGTCGAGTGCATTCTTCACACCTTCTCGCGCCACCGCGCCCATGTCCGTCATGCTCTCGGCCTTGGTCAACGCCCGCTCATAGCCGTAGCTCAGCACGCTGTGCTGATGAGGCACGGACTCCTGCTGGCGGCACAGGGGGGCGCCATCGGCATAGACATCCTTCTTCCAGGAGAGCGGTGGCAGGCGCGGCACCACGATGGCAGCCACCACTCCAGCCAGGCAGACGGTCAGGTAGAAGGGCACGAACATGTGCTCCAGCCTCACCTGGGAGATCACCACCAGACAGAAGGTGATGGACACTGCCGAGAAGGTGGTACCTATGACGGCAGCCTCACGCTGGGTGTAGAACTTGCCTTCGTACTGCTTGCTGGTCAGCAGAATGCCGACGCTGCCATCCCCCAGCCAGGATGCGAAGCAATCCACGGCGGAACGGCCCGGCAGGCGAAACACGGGGCGCATGATGCGAGTCATCATGGTGCCGACGAACTCCAACAGACCGAAATCCAGCAGCAGGGGCAACAGCAGGCCGGCGAAAATGAACACCGAGAACAGCACAGGCAACAGATCGTGCAGCACCAGACCACCGGTGGCATCAGAGCGCAGCACCTCGGGCCCGAACTCGAAGAAGGTCAGCAGCACGAACACACCGCCCAGCACCCGCACGCAGGCCCAGAAGGGAGGCACATTGAACAGGCTGTTGAGGAAAGGGCGTTGCACCAGGATGGCCGGCTTGAACAACCAGGCAATCAGCGTCATCAACATGGTGGTGGTGATGATGGCACTGACCATGGCCACCAGATAATCGGCAAATACCGTCTGCACCAGTTTCGCCAGCACGGCGACGGGTATGGTGACATTACCGTCATAGATGACGGGGGTCATGAACAGCAGGATCCCGATGAGTGACGGGATCAGGAACATCAGCACGTTGCGGCGGGTATTGAGCGCAGGTGCTTGCAGAGTCTTTTCCAGCATGGTTTACAGCCTTAATGTTACTTTTCCTTAGCCAGGCGAACCTGCATATTCATGCTTTCACCCAGCAAAACGGGCGCAAGAATACTCCAATAAAATGCACAAACAAGCCTTTAACGGATCATTTCAAGCATAAATATTTTTACAGGTAAACCTTCCATAAGAATGACCTCAAACAGACATGCATATCAATTCACTACAAATAGTTAGCACATTGTTTCAATTAGGTTACATTCAGGTGTGCAGTATAATCAGTTGCAGTTGGCAGGCAATAAGTGACATGAGAAATATATCTACATGGTGATCAAGCCAGTCTGGATGGACCCCATAAAAAAACCGAAGTCTGTTACCAGACTCCGGTTTTTCTCACCAATGGGCGAAGACGCCAGGCAGGACCGAGTGATCAGTCACGAACATAGATGACTTCAACGCCATCCTCGTCGTCATCATCCCAGTCATCATCATCGAGGGTCGCATCGAAGGCCAGGGAAGCCGCTGCAGCCTCCGCTTCGGCCTGGGCCAGCTGGTTCTTGTGGTAATCGTCCCACTTGAACTCCACCTTCTCGATGGCATCCTTGGCATCTTCTACCAGCGTGCGCGGCATGGTATCCAGCAGATCAAGGATGTCATAGCACACCTTCTTGGTGCCTTCCTTGCTGATGGCCGTGATCTGGTAGACAGGGCCTTCGTAGGCCAGCGCAGCCTTAACGCGCTCCATCACCTCGACCGCTTCCTCTTCCAGGATCAGATCCATCTTGTTGAACACCAGCCAGCGCGGCTTGCCCGCCAGCTCGGGGCTGTATTTTTCCAGCTCCTTGACAATCGTCACGGCATTCACGGCCGGATCCGAGCCATCTACCGGGCAGATATCCACCAGGTGGAGCAGTACACGGCAACGCTCCAGGTGCTTGAGGAAGCGGATCCCCAGACCGGCGCCTTCGGCGGCACCCTCGATCAGACCCGGAATGTCGGCGATCACGAAGGAGCGGGAGTTCTCGCCACGCACTACGCCCAGGTTCGGCACGAGTGTGGTGAAGGGGTAGTCAGCCACTTTGGGTCGGGCGGCAGACACTGCGCGGATAAAGGTAGACTTGCCTGCGTTGGGCAGACCCAGCATGCCGACGTCGGCCAGCAGCAACAGTTCCAGCTTCAGGGTACGTACTTCACCCGGCGTACCGCTGCTCTTCTGGCGCGGCGCCCGGTTGACGGAGCTCTTGAAGCGGGTGTTGCCCAGACCGTGGAACCCCCCCTTGGCAACCATCAACTTCTGACCATGGCTGGTCAAGTCGCCCAGTCGCTCACCGGTATCTTCATCACTGGCGCGGGTTCCGACAGGAACGCGCAGCACCTTGTCTTTGCCACGATGACCAGTACAGTTGGCACTGCGACCATTCTCACCGCGCTCGGCCGCATGGAAGCGCTCGAAACGGTAATCGATCAGGGTGTTCAGGTTTTCGTCGGCAATCAGATAGACATCGCCGCCATCGCCACCGTCTCCGCCATCCGGGCCGCCGTTGGGAACGTACAACTCCCGACGAAAACTGACACAACCGTTACCACCGTCACCGGCATCGACTCGAATCTGGACTTCATCAACAAACTTCATAGGTAACCGTCACCTTAATTCGAAAAACCGATACGCAATTATAGTGGTACAGGCCCCTGCGGGCGATACGCATCTTAGCGATGAATGCCTCGCGCAACACCAGGCACATCTGCGTTCCGTTTTTTCGTAAACTGCGTCAGAAAAACAAAAGCCCCGCCTGTTGGCGGGGCTTCGGATCCTTGCGGTCCGTAATTACTCAGCAACTATGCTAACGTACTTACGATTCAGCGGACCTTTAACTTCGAACAGGATCTTGCCAGTCGCTTTCGCGTACAGGGTGTGATCGGTGCCCAGACCAACGTTGGTGCCAGCGTGGAACTTGGTACCACGTTGACGAACGATGATGCTGCCTGCCAGAACTGTTTCGCCGCCGAAACGCTTAACGCCAAGGCGTTTAGCTTCAGAATCGCGACCGTTGCGGGATGAACCGCCAGCTTTTTTGTGTGCCATCTATCGGACTCCTCTAATTAAGCGCTGATGCCAGTGATTTTGACTTCAGTGAACCACTGACGGTGGCCCGCTTGCTTACGATGGTGCTTACGACGACGGAACTTGACGATAGTCACTTTCTCGCCACGGCCGTGAGCCACAACTTCAGCTACAACCTTGCCACCTTCAACGAAAGGAGCACCTACTTTAAAAGTGTCGCCTGCAGCAACCATCAGAACTTCGTTGAAGTCGATAGTAGCGCCAGTCTCAACGTTCAGCTTTTCCAGACGAACGATTTGACCTTCGGCCACACGGTGTTGTTTTCCGCCGCTTTGGAATACCGCGTACATTTGATTAACTCCGTAAAGGCGTGTCTTTTGCTCAAGGCCAGACACGCGCAAAAACCTATAACAATGGGCCGGCATTCTACGCAAATCGATTTGCTCAGGCAAGGCCAATTTAGCAAAAAGTTTATTTTGTGCGCATATCTGCCGCCGTGGATAAACGCTTAACTGTAACCCATTGTGAAATCGTGTAGAATCCCCGCCATTACTAAAACCGCAGTTATTGCTGCCGTCACGTTACGAGACTTATGGACCAACAGACTATCCGTGCGCTCTGTGCCGCCGACATGACGGCGGTGAATGAACTGATCCTGGCGAGACTTCAATCCGATGTCAGCCTGATCAACCAGCTGGGTTTCTATATTGTCAGTGCAGGCGGGAAACGGATGCGCCCCATGCTGACAGTGATGGCCGCCCGCGCACTGGGATACGAAGGTCAGGATCATCTCAAACTCGCCGCCATCATAGAATTCATCCACACCTCTACCCTGCTGCACGACGACGTGGTCGACGAATCCGACCTGCGCCGCGGCCGGGAAACCGCCAACGCCCTGTTTGGCAATGCCGCCAGCGTCCTGGTCGGTGACTACCTCTATAGTCGCTCCTTTCAGATGATGAGCGAACTCTCCAATCTGAAGGTGATGGAGATACTGTCGGATGCCACCAACACCATAGCCGAGGGCGAAGTGTTGCAATTGATGAACTGCAACGATCCGGACACCACGGAACAGAGCTACATGACGGTCATCTACTGCAAGACTGCCAAGCTGTTCGAGGCCGCCACCCGCCTCGCTGCCGTGCTGACCCATCAGCCCGAACCCATCGAGCAGGCCATGACCAACTATGGCAAGTATCTGGGTACCGCCTTCCAAATCATCGATGACGTGATGGACTACTGCTCCCAGAGCGATGAGATGGGCAAGAACGTTGGTGACGATCTGGCTGAAGGCAAGCCCACCCTGCCACTGCTGCGGGCCATGGAAGTTGGCTCGCCCGAAGAGCGTCAGCTGGTGCGCGATGCCATAGCGCACCGCAACGGCATGGAACATCTCGACCAGATCCTGGCCATTCTCGACCGTACAGGTGCGCTGGAGTACTCCCGCATGCGTGCCCGGCAAGAGGCCGACAAGGCCATCGCAGCGCTCGCCGTCCTGCCGGACTCCCAGCACAAGCAGGCGCTGGAAACCCTGGCCCAGATGGCGGTACAGCGTAGCGCCTGAGTCAACGACTCCTGCTGGATGAACAAGAGGCCCGTGGGCCTCTTTTTTATGGTCTGCGCTTTAGTTAGAGGCTGATCCAGCCTGATGGCTCAATGGCTCAACATCCAGATAATAACGGCGCCCGCTACCACCAGCGAGCCACCGATACGGCGCAGGTGTTCAGGTGACTGATCACTGAGCAGCCGCAGCATCTGCTGCCAGGCCCTCGGCATCAGCAGGGGGCCAAGCCCTTCAAACAGCAATAGCAGCCCCAGTCCCATCAACATGGATGTCAGCATCCCAGCTCCTTGCACAAAAAGCCGCCCTATCGGCGGGGGGCTGGCGCCATAAAGCAAAAGGGCCTGAATCATCAGGCCCTTTGGTCTTATTGCTTGTCTCTTACTGCTCGGTGCCGTTAGGCGACCTGAAGTAGCGGAAGAACTCGCTATCTGGCTTGAGCACCATCAGCTCGTTGCCACCGGCAAAGCTCTTGCGATAGGCCTCCATGCTACGCACGAAGCTGAAAAACTCGGGGTCTTTCTGGTAGCTGTCGGCATAGATCTTGGCGGCTTCCGCATCCCCTTCACCACGCAACTGACGCGCATTGCGCTCCGCGTCAGCGATCATGACGGTCACCTTGCGGTTGATGTTGGCACGCAGGATTTCGGCCTGCTCACGACCCTGTGAACGATGCTCACGGGCTACCGCAGTCCGCTCGGCACGCATCCGCTGAAAGATGGAGTTGGAGACTTCGACCGGCAGGTTGATCTGCTTGATCCGCACATCAACCACCTTGATGCCGAGCTCGGAGGAGCGCGCCATCCTCATCAGTGCATCTTCCATCACGGTACTGCGCTCACCAGAAACAATGTCCCTGATGGTGCGGTTACCTATCTCGGAGCGCAGACCGTTGTTTATCTTGCGCTTGAGCAGGTCTTCAGCCTGCATCTTATTGCCACCACCTGTTGCCAGGTAGAACCGGGAAAAGTCCTCAATCCTCCACTTCACATAGGAGTCGATGATGAGGTCTTTCTTCTCCGAGGTGACGAAGCGATCAGCCTGGCTGTCGATGGTCTGAATACGAGCATCCATCTTGCGAACCTGATCGATGAAGGGCACCTTGAAGTGCAGTCCTGGCTCAAAAAGCCGCGCTTCACCGGATTCAACCCGCTTCACCTTGCCAAACTGCACAACTATCCCTTTCTGCCCTTCATCAATCACAAAGATGGAGGAGAAGCCGATCATAGCGGCCACAGCGATGACACCAATAGCTATTTTTTTCATCTATTAGTTTCTCCCTGAGCTGAAACGATCGCCACTACGCAGCGGGATCGGTGTAGAGTTGGCCCCTTCGTTGGACGGAGGAATCGATTCAACCTCCGGAGTACCAGCCGGAAGAGCCGGTTGTACGGCATTTGCTTTGCCAGAGAGCTTGTCGAGCGGCAGATAGATCATGCTGTTGTTGCCAGCCGGCATGTCGACCACCACCTTGTTAGCTTGCTGATAGAGCTCTTCCATGGTTTCCAGATAGATACGCTTACGGGTCAGCTCAGGAGCCGCCTGATACGTGGGCAGCAGCGCGCTGAAACGAGCAACCTCACCCTGAGCCCTCAACACGACCTGGGACTTGTAAGCTTTCGCTTCCTGCTCCAGACGCTTGACTGAACCACGCGCCTTCGGCTCGACTTCACGAGCATAGGCTTCTGCTTCACGAATGAAGCGCTGTTCATCTTCCTGAGCGGAAATGGCGTCATCAAACGCATCTTTCACCTCTTCCGGCGGACGAGCCGGCAAGAAGTTGACGTCGACGATTTGCAGACCCATTTGGTACGGCTCTATGATGTCATCGATCACCTGCCAGGTCTCCTGACGGACTCTTTCCCGACCAGTGGTCAGTACATCATCCATCCGGGTATGACCCACCACATAGCGCAGAGCGCTATCGGTAGCCTGGCTCAGACTCTCCTCGGCATTGGTGACGCTGAACAGGAACTGTTCCGGATTGACAACACGAAACTGCACGTCCATCTCGACCCGCACCACGTTTTCATCCTGAGTCAGCATAAAGCCGGAAGCAGGCAGAGAACGCACAGACTCCACATCCACCGGTATGACCCGATCGATAAAAGTCGGCTTCCAGCGCAAGCCCGGCTCTACGTTGTGAGAGTAAGCACCAAACCGCAGAATCACCCCTCGCTCAGCTTCACGAATGGTATAAAAGCCGCTGAGGACCCACACCACCACAGCGATCACCAAGACGATAGAGAGACCGAAACGTCCGATTTCACCACCTGACTTGCCACCCCCCAGCAAACCGCCAAAACGGCGGCTCACCTTGCGCAGCATCTCGTCCAGATCAGGGGGTCCCTGATTCTTGCCGTTGTTCCCCCAAGGGTCACGGTCTTTGCCGTTGTTTCCAGGCTCATTCCAAGCCATCAGCATCTCCATTAATACAAGCGGATGGATATCATCTCTATCTGGTCATCAATCGTTGATGAAGCGGGTAAGCATTCATCTTCATCCGCGACTCAATGCCTGATAAAGCGTTGTAAATTCTCACCTTCCTGTTTCACGAGGCGGTTCCAATCGGCTAATTTCAGCCGAACTTGCAACACAAAATCCCCCTCCTCGCTGAAACCTTCCTGCTCAATGCCTTTAAGGCGATAGAGCGCACTTCGCAATCTGGCGGCCGAAGGAGGCAACTGCAGGGTATGATGCACCATGGAACCGGCCAGCAACTCGGTCAGAGCCGTAAACAGGGATTCACAGCCTTCCCCGGTCTGGGCCGACAACCAGAGACGCACAGGACGTCCCTCATCATCCCGTTCCAGACCTACCCGATGATCCACCAGCTTGTCGATCTTGTTGCAGATCATCAGCTGGGGTCTGTCATCGGCTTCAATCTCGGCCAACACCTGCTGCACGGAGTCGATATTCTCCTGCATCTGCTCATCGGCACAATCCACCACATGCAGCAGCAGATCCGCTTCACGGGTCTCCTGCAGGGTCGCCTTGAAGGCCGCAACCAGATCATGGGGCAAGTGTCGAATAAATCCAACTGTATCAGCCAAAATCACATCACCCACATCCAGGATCACCAATTTACGCAGGGTGGGATCCAGAGTTGCGAACAATTGGTCGGCAGCATACACGCTGGCAGCTGTAAGTTGGTTGAACAAAGTGGACTTTCCGGCGTTGGTGTAACCCACCAGCGATACGGTCGATACTTCGTTTCTGTTGCGGGCACGGCGGCCCTGTTCCCGCTGCTTGGCCACTTTGTCGAGCCGGCGCAAAATCGCCTTGATGCGCTCACGCAACAGACGACGGTCAGTTTCAAGCTGGGTTTCGCCCGGGCCGCGCAGACCGATCCCGCCCTTCTGACGCTCAAGGTGAGTCCAGCCTCGCACCAGGCGAGTAGAAAGATGGCGTAGCTGGGCCAGTTCGACCTGCAACTTGCCTTCGTGGGTACGGGCGCGCTGGGCAAAGATATCCAGAATCAGGCCGGTTCTGTCAACGACCCGACACTGGAACAGGCGTTCCAGGTTGCGCTCCTGGGCAGGAGTCAGGGCATGGTTGAAGATCACCACGTCTGCGCCCAGCATTTGCACCTGGGACGCGATCTCTTCAGCCTTGCCGCTGCCGACAAAAAATTTGGCGCTGGGTGCACTGCGGTTGGTGGTGACTACCCCCAACGCATTGACCCCAGCCGAGCTCACCAACAGTTTGAGCTCTTCCAGATCCTCCCGCTCACCCTCATCGCTGAAGTTGACATGTACCAGAACGGCCTGTTCGCCTGCTTCATAACGGTCAAACAAGCGCTTGCTCCTTGACAGGAATCATGATGAATCTGGGTTGGCGAGTCATCTCGCCCTGGGATATCACGCCTCGGCTTCACCCTGTTCTTCGCCAGCTGCGCCAGGGACATGCTGGTGATGGTTGACGGCACGTGCTGGCACCACGGTGGAAATGGCGTGTTTGTAGACCATCTGGCTCACGGTGTTCTTCAGCAAAATGACAAACTGGTCAAACGATTCGATCTGACCCTGCAGTTTGATGCCGTTCACCAAATAGATAGAAACAGGAATCCGCTCACGGCGCAGCGCATTCAAAAACGGGTCTTGGAGAGATTGCCCCTTAGCCATCTTCTTTTTCCTTATAGTTTGTTGTTTTTAAACACAGGATATCAATATAACAACCTGATTATACAGGAGTGTCAAGCCACACCGGCACGGGCCACGACCCTTGCCAGATTGCCAGACTCTCCAGATTCCAACCAGGTGATTTCAGGCCAACCGCGCAACCAGGTCATTTGACGCTTGGCCAACTGGCGGGTGGCAACAATTCCGCGATAGCGCATCTCATCATACTCCACTTCCCCTGCCAGGTAGTCCCACATTTGGCGGTAGCCAACGCAGCGAATAGCGGGCAGATCAGGGGTGAGATCGCCGCGCTCATAGAGCGCCCTGACCTCTTGCTCGAACCCGCTTTGCAACATCTTGTCAAAGCGCTGTTCGATACGCTGGTGTAACAGGGCGCGATCGCTCGGAGCGATGGCAAACTGATGCACCCGATAGGGCAGCCCCGCCCCCTGCACTTGCGTAAGTTCAGTGAGCGTCTTGCCACTGATACGATACACCTCCAGTGCCCGGCTCAGACGCTGCGGGTCATTGGGATGAATGCGCGCCCCGGCGACCGGGTCTATGCGCACCAGCTCCTCGTGCAGCGCCTGCCAGCCGAGGCGGGCCGCCTCTTCCTCAATCCCGGCACGAATGACAGGGTCGGCGGATGGTAGCGGCGAGAGCCCCTCCAACAACGCCTTGAAATAGAGCATTGTCCCCCCCACCAGCAGCGGAATGCGGCCACGGGCCACTATGTCGTCCATCTCCCGCAGGGCATCGCGGCAAAAATCTACCGCAGAATAGCTCAAGGCAGGATCGAGCATGTCGATCAGCTTATGGGGCGCCAGGGCCAGCTCGTGGGCGGTCGGCTTGGCGGTACCTATGTCCATGCCGCGATAGATGAGCGCAGAGTCCACGCTGATGATGTCGCAGGGCAGGGCCTGACACAGATTGATGGCGAGATCCGTCTTGCCGGAGGCCGTCGGCCCCATCAGAAAAATTGCAGTCGGCAAGTCAGCCACGTGAAAAACTCCCCTTGCATGGTCACCACCAGAGCGGGCACACCTGCAAAAAACATATCTATTGGTCAAAGAGGCGGCCATCCCGCCCCTCAGTTGCCATCGGCAAACTCGGCCAGCACGCTTGCCAACGACACAGGGCGCACCATGCGCGTGTCTGCCAGTTGGTCACTGAAATCGGTCACAAGTTCCATCAGCAAACGACTGGCAGTTGAAAAATCATATACTTTTTCGCGAGTTATCCCCTGCTCTACCAACCATTGGCATAATACTTCAGCCAGCTGGCTAGCATCACTGTCAGATCCGCTCTCGATAATTTGCAATAATTCGGGTAATAACCGCACCAGATCGGTTTGACGCAGCAAGGCTGGCACCCGAGTCAGGATCATGGTGTCGCGCCCCCCGTTTTTCAACTCCAGTCCCATGCGGGTGAGCAAACGCTCCTGCTCTTCAACCAGCGCTATCAAGTTCTTGGGCAACTTGAAGGAG
This sequence comes from Aeromonas sp. 1HA1, assembly GCF_029237385.1. Lineage (NCBI taxonomy): Bacteria > Pseudomonadati > Pseudomonadota > Gammaproteobacteria > Aeromonadales > Aeromonadaceae > Aeromonas > Aeromonas sp. 1HA1. Next base: position 58,292 of record NZ_JAACGC010000003.1, on the reverse strand, counting down.
ACCGGCAGTAGCAGCGGTTGCGCCGCCAGTCCCTGCCCCCAGGCCTCCAGCAGCCAGTTGCGCAGCAGCAGGCGCTCGGCCCGCACCAGCGAGAGCAGTGCCAGTTGACCATCTCGCGCCAGCAGCAGATAAGCCTGCTCCACCAGGATGAGCGCCCGCCAGACTCCGGGCGCGGCCTGAACGGCTGCGTTGGAGGTCGCCACCGGGGTAACGGGTACGACAGACGCGGACCCCGCATCAGATAGGGTGGTGAGCAGCGCCCCCATGCCACGCATCGCATCCCGGCTGGGCGGCTCGGGCGGCTGATAATGGCTGGCGCGAGCCACTCCCCCTTCTCGCACTTCATTCGTCGCAGCCGGAGTCCGATAATTGTGCTCGGCGCCGTACCACTCGGGACGAGGCGCCTGGCCCGGGTATTCAATCTGCCCGCTGACCGGCAGCTCGACCAGGGTCTCGGCCAGCAGTTCGCCCTGTTCGGCTCTGGCGGCCGCCTCCCGGTGCAGGGCTGTGAACAGCGCCTGGAAGATGAAGTCGTGGATGAGGCGTGCCTGATGGAAACGCACCTCGTGCTTGGCCGGATGGACGTTCACATCCACCTGATGGGGATCCAGCTCGATATAGAGCACATAGGCGGCGAAGCGATCGGCAGGCAGCAGCTCGTCATAGGCCTGGCGGATGGCGTGATTGATGAGCTTGTCGCGCATCATGCGGCCGTTCACATAGGTGTATTGCAGGTCGTTCTGCGGTCTGGCCCCCTCAGGGGTCGCCAGCCAGCCCCGCAGGCGCACGTCGCTGTGCTCGCTTTCCACCGCCAGCGCGTGGTGCATGAAGGGGGTGCCACAGACAGCGGCCAGGCGGCGCTCCTGCTCAGGTACCGTATTGGCAGCCTTGTACTGGCGCATCACCTTGCCGTTGTGGCGCAGGATCAGGGTGACATCGAAACGGGAGAGCGCGATGCGACGCACCAGCTCGTCGATATGGGCAAACTCGGTCTTTTCGCTGCGCATGAATTTGCGCCGCGCGGGCGTATTGAAGAAGAGATCCACCACTTCCACTGTGGTCCCCACCGGGTGGGCCGCGGGCTTGACGGTGACCTGCATCTCACGCCCTTCCGCCTGGGCTTGCCAGGCCTCGGACTGATCCAGGGTGCGGGAGGTGAAGGTGAGACGAGAAACCGAGCTGATGGAGGCGAGCGCCTCGCCGCGAAACCCCAGGCTGCAGATCCCTTCCAGATCATCCAGGGTCGCCACCTTGGAGGTGGCGTGACGCGACAACGCCAGCACCAGCTCGTCTTTGGCGACGCCGCAGCCGTTGTCACGGATGCGGATCAGCTTGGCACCGCCCTTGTCGATGTCAATCTCGACCCGGTCGGCACCCGCGTCCAGGCTGTTTTCCACCAGCTCCTTCACGACCGAAGAGGGCCGCTCCACCACCTCTCCTGCGGCAATCTGGTTGGCCAGGATCGGCGGTAAAATACGGATCGGCATGGCTTACTCCTGACCTTTGGTCTTGCGGGTTCCAGACACTGTCACCGCTGAGCAGGACCGATCCACCCTCTCTCCGGCAGCAATCTGGTTGGCCAGGAAAGGCGATAAAACAGGGATCGGTATGGCTGCTCCCAGTTGCTATTTTTGGGGGATATAGAGCACCTGCCCTATCTGGATATCCCGTGATTTGAGTTTGTTGATCTCCACCAGCCGCGCCTGGCTCACCCCGAACTTCTCGGCGAGGCGAGAGAGGCTCTGGCCACGGGTGACCACGTGGCGGATCATCTTGGCCTTGTCGTTGCTCTGCACGCTGCTGACCGGCATGCTCGGCTCCTTGGCTGCCACCACATACGGCTTGATCACACCGGCGCCGGACGAGCTGCTGACGCTGCTGACCGGGGCGCCGCCATCACGGCTGCGGTTTGGTTCTGTGGCCGGCATCCGGTTGGTCATCACGGGCTGCGACTGCACCTGCGCGGGTTTGCTCACCGCCACAGGTCTGCTGACCGCAGCTGGCTTGCTGGCCTGCCCCTTACCGGTCAGCATGGCCCCCTTGGTCGGGTGGGCACGGTAGTAGTTGCGGATGCCCTCGAAGATGGCGCGAGCCAGCTGATCCTGATAAGCGGGGGTAGCCAGCAGCTGCTCCTCCGCATGGTTGGAGATAAAGCCTGTCTCCACCAGTACTGAGGGGATGTCCGGTGCTTTGAGCACTGCCAGACTGGCGTGCTCCGGCGCCTTCTTGTGCAACCTGGCCACCTTGCCCATGGAACGCAGGATCTGGCGGCTGACGTCGTACCCCTCGGCACGGGACTTGTCCATGGAGAGATCGAGGAAGGTCTGTGCCAGATAGGGGTTTGGATCGGACTCAGCCAATACCTTGCCCACCCCGCCCAGCAGTTCACCCTGTTTCTCCTGCTTCTCCAGCCAGCTGCCCATCTCGCGATTGGCACGATTGGTCGACAGCACCCAGACCGAGGCTCCCCGCGGGGTGGCGTTGTGGAAACTGTCAGCGTGCACCGACACCAGCAAGTCGGCCTTGGCCTTGCGGGCTATCTCGGAGCGCTTGTTCAGATCGACGAAATAGTCGCCACGACGGGTCAGCACGGCGCGCATGCCGGGTTCCCTGTCGATGAGTGCAGCCAACTTCTGGGAAACCGCCAGGGTGACCCGCTTCTCATAAGTGCGGCGTGGACCGATGGAACCCGGATCTTCTCCGCCATGGCCCGGATCGATGGCGATCACCACGCCTCTGCCCTTGCCGGCCACTGGCGTAGCCTGCACGGCGACGGAGGCTTTCTCTTCATAAGGCAGGTCGATCACCAGCCGATGACCATAGGGGCCCGCCGGCGCCAGCGGAAAGACCACAGGCTTGATGGTGGAGCTCAAGTCCAACACCAGTCGCAGGCCGCCCTTCTCCAGCGGTGAACTCTCGCGGATCTTGCGCACCAGCTCGCTCTTGTTCTCGATGCGGGCCAGATTGGTGACGTTGTTCGCCCCTTTGAGGTCGATCACCAGCCGATCCGGGCCGGTCAGAGTGAAGTAGTTGTAATTGGGGGCGCTGCTCATGTCGAGTACCACCCGGGTGTTATCCGGCGATGGCCACACCCGCACACTCTTGAGCTGATTCGCCCAGGAGGGTAAGGCCATCAGAGAGAGGACAATAACAAGGATCACGCGCACGTAGATGACAACCGTTCCAGAATGGCTTCGCCAATCGCAGTGCGAGCCTCTATCAGAGCCTCACGCTGCTCGTTTACATAAGTCAGGGTAATGTCCAGATCCGAAACCGGCAGCCAGCCTTCACCCTTTTCTGGCCACTCCACCAGACAGAGGGTATTGGCGGCAAAGTAGTCCCGAATGCCCATGAACTCCAGCTCTTCCGGATCGGCCAGGCGGTAGAGATCGAAGTGGTAAACCTGCCACTCGGCCAGTTCATAGGGCTCGACCAGAGTGTAAGTCGGGCTCTTGACCTTGCCCTGATGGCCCAGCCCCTGCACCCAGCCACGGGTCAGGGTGGTTTTTCCGGCCCCGAGGGAGCCGTGCAAGAACACCGTGGTCGCCTGCTGGCAGGCGTGTGCCAGACGGCCACCCAGTGCCACTGTTGCTGCCTCGTCCGGCAGTGTCATCATCAACTGTTTAGCCATGTTCTTCTTTAACTTGTTATGGTGTCGGGATTAACCAGTCGACGGATAAAAGGCAGCAGATCTGATGCCAGCATGCCCCGTTCTCCGTCTGCGGCGGCCAGATCGGCCGCTTCCCCGTGGATCACTGCGCCCAGCCGGGTTGCCTCGACGGCAGACCAGCCCTGGGCCAAAAGGGCGGCGATTATACCAGATAACAGATCGCCCATGCCGCCACTGGCCATGCCGGGATTGCCCTCGTCACAGAGCGCTATCCCCTTGCCATCACAGATGAGCGTGCCCGCCCCCTTGAGCAGTACGACACCGCCAAAAACGTGCTGCAAACGCCGCACGGCGGCAAAACGATCTGCTGCAATCTCGGCAATCGAGCAGCCCAGCAGGCGGGCCGCCTCACCCGGGTGAGGCGTAAGCACCCAATTATCCTGATGACGGGGACATTGCGCCAGCCAATTCAATCCATCGGCGTCCAATACCAGCTGTGTCTCCCCATTGACCAAGGACTCAAAATGGCGGCGGCCCCATTCATCCTGACCCAGTCCCGGCCCCACCAGTCGCACCGAGGCCCAGCGCTCATCTGCATCAGCCTGCGTATCCATCAACTCGGCTTGATGGAGACTGACGGGGCCATGACTCGGGTGCTGACATACCCGTACCAGACCGGCCCCCGCCCGCAGGCAGGCAAGACCCGCCAGCACGATGGCGCCCTGCATGCCCACATTGCCCCCCACCAGCAGCACCTTGCCGTGAGACCCCTTGTGGGCAGAGCGCTGGCGCGGCGTCAGCAGGTGTTTGAGGCCGGGATAATCGATCCGTTCGGCGGTCGCTTCCAGGCCAGCCTCCGGCGTCACGCCGAGGGGATCGCAATCGAGCCGGCCGACACCATCTACCCCCTCGCCGGTGAGCATGCCCTGCTTGATGCCGATGAAGGTGAGGGTGCGGCTGGCACGGACCAATGCCCCCATGGCACGGCCCGTATCGGCATTGAGGCCGGAGGGCAGATCCACCGCCAACACGGGTGCCGGCAAGCCATTGATTGTTGCGACGATCTTTGTCAAAGGCAAGGAGAGGGGGGCATGAACACCCGTGCCGAGCAGTGCGTCTATCACCAGATCTGGCGGCGGCAGTGAATCAAGCTCGCTCGCGCCGGCCATCAGCACAGTTCCCCCCAGTGCCAGCCACTCATCCGCGGCCCGTCTGGCATCCCCTTTCAGCTCGGCGGGGTCCCTCGCGGCGATAACCTGAGGCTCGAGACCGATCTGCCTGGCGAGACGGGCCAGCACATAGCCGCCCCCCCCGTTGTTGCCGGGGCCGACAAAGATCCACCAGTTGCGGCTCTGCGGCCAATGGTGGGTGGCATAGGTGCGCAGCGCCGCACCGGCACGCTCCATCAGGGCATAAAGTGCCTGCCCTTCACGCTCGGCCCAGCGCAGCTCCAGCGCGCGGATCTGTTCAGTCCGCCACAGTGATCGTGGTAAACTGCGCACCTCTTTACCGCTGATAGTATCCCTGATGACCTTTACCATGACGGCTCCTGACTTTCATCCATTGACCCTGGCTGACACGCTCCGGGCATCCGGTGCGGCAGATTTTCACTGCCGGTTGACTCGGGACATCAAGCCTTTGGACCAGATACAGCATGAGCACGCCTGATTTGCAGCAGTTGGCCCACGATATCAAGCTATGGGCGAGCGAGCTAGGATTTGACCAGATCGGCATCACGGACACGGATCTCAGCCTCGAAGAGCCCAGGTTGCAGGCTTGGCTGGATGCCGGCCATCACGGCAGCATGGACTACATGGCCCGCCACGGCATGATGCGAGCCAGGCCCCACGAACTGCTGCCGGGCACCCTGCGGGTGCTCTCGGTACGGATGAACTACCTGCCTTTCGAGGCCGGTTTTGCCGCCACCCTGCGCGACCCGACCCTCGGCTACATCAGCCGCTACGCCCTCGGCCGCGACTACCACAAGGTGCTGCGCAACCGCCTCAAGCAGCTGGGGGAGCGGATCGAGCAGCGCTGCCAGGCGCTGTTTCACACCGACCAGGACACCATGGGAGAGTGGCGCCCCTTCGTCGACTCGGCCCCCATACTGGAGCGGCCACTGGCCGCCAAGGCGGGACTAGGCTGGATTGGCAAGCATTCACTGTTGCTCAACGAGTCGGCGGGTTCCTTCTTCTTTCTGGGGGAGCTGCTGATCAGCCTGCCGCTCCCCCTGGATGCCCCGGTGGAAAAAGAGCTGTGCGGCAAGTGCGTGGCCTGTATCAATATCTGCCCGACCGGCGCCATCGTCGCCCCCTATGTGGTGGATGGGCGCCGCTGCATCTCCTACCTCACCATAGAGAACGACGGCCCCATCCCGGAAGAGTTCAGGCCGCTGATGGGCAATCGCATCTATGGTTGTGACGATTGCCAGCTCATCTGCCCCTGGAATCGCTATGCGAACGTAAGCCCGGAACCCGACTTCAAAGCGCGCCCCAACCTGCACCGCCCCCCCCTGCTAGAGCTGTGGCGCTGGAGCGAGAGCGAGTTTCTCAAGCACACTGAGGGGAGCCCGATCCGGCGTATCGGCTATCAGCGCTGGCGCCGCAACCTGGCGGTGGCACTCGGCAACGGCCCGGCCATCCCCGACGTGATAGCAGCGTTGCAACTCGCGCTGGACGAGGCTGAGCCCATGGTGGCCGAACACATAACGTGGGCGCTGGCAACCCTGGCCCGGCGCCAGCAGGATGACAGCAAAAAAACCCGTTTGCTGATCCGTTGCATCGAAAAAGGTTTACCAGATCACGCATAAGCGGTCTGCACCTTGCCGGATACACGTCATTTTTTCATGCTCTGTCGACGGTAAAGCGTCGGCACTATAAAAGGAACAATCTGATGCAGATGTTGGGAGTGGATATCGGTGGCTCAGGGATCAAGGGATGCCTGGTCGATACCGAAACGGGCGAGCTGATTGGCGAGCGCCATCGTCTGGTGACGCCGCAACCGGCCACCCCGGCCGCCGTGGCACATACCCTCAAGGCACTGGTAGAGCATTTCCAATGGAAGGGCCCGGTGGGCTGCGGCTTTCCCGCCACCATCCACAACGGCATCGCCAAGAGTGCGGCCAACATCGACAAGCGCTGGGTTGAGACCGATGCCGCTCACCTGTTTGCCGATGTGACCGGCCTGCCCTGCCATGTGCTCAACGATGCCGATGCGGCTGGCATGGCCGAGATGCGCTTCGGTACCGGCAAGGATCGCAAGGGCGTCATCATACTCGTCACAATCGGCACCGGCATAGGCACAGCCGTGTTCGTCAATGGCCAGCTGCTGCCCAACACCGAGCTGGGCCACCTGATGCTGGAGGGCAAGGTGGCCGAGCACTACTGCTCCGATGCGGTGCGCAAGCGCGAGGATCTCTCCTGGGGACGCTGGGGCAAACGCTTCAACAAATACCTGGCCAGGCTGGAGTTTCTGTTCTCCCCCGACCTCTTCATTCTGGGGGGCGGCAGCTCCTCCAAGCTCGATAAGTTCATCGACAAGATTGAGACCCGGGCCCCCCTGGTAGCGGCCGCCAACCTCAATCAGGCCGGTATCATAGGCGCCGCCCTCCATGCGGCCGAACGCACCGCCGAACAGCAGTAAGGCGGCATCCCCACCTTGGGTCGATCATAGAAAAGGCCCGGCAGATGCTGGGCCTCTCTCATTACACCTGTGTAGCTAGAGGTCGTCGAGCCAATGCCTCCGTGCACCAGCCGGGTCAGGCGGGTCTGCTCGTGCGATGACAGCGCACTCGTCTCTTGCGTCGGACACTCGCGGGCCAGGTGGCCCAGCTCGCCGATGAGTTTCTCCTCCTGACGACACACCTGCTGCACTATGTCCTGAGTCTGGGCATGGCAGGCACCGACCAAGAAAGCAGCGATAAGAACAAAGTGGAATGATTTGTGCCGATCCGGTCGCGATGGCAGCATGACCATACAAATCTGAATCGAGACTAATAAAGAAGGATATAAGAACACATTTACCATGTGATATTCGGCAATATGGCTACACTGCCAAATACAATATTGATGTGAACCAGATCACCGTTCGCGTTAGTCGGCAGACGGGAATCCTTAGCACTTTTTTAGACGTCTAAACGTCTAAATCAGCATTGACACAGCCATCCAGACATCTTAGCATCATCCTCCATGATGACAGAGTAACCCAGTGGAACCTCTGCCCAATTCACCCGCCTGTAGCGCCCTGTGCTTTAAGGCTGTTAGCACGGAAGAATCCATGATTAAGTTGAACGGTCTCAACAAAGTCTACGGTAAAGGCAGTGATGCCGTGCACGCCCTGCGTGACGTGAGCCTGCATGTGCCACAAGGCAAAATTTTCGGGGTGATCGGCGCCTCAGGGGCTGGCAAGAGCACCCTCATTCGTTGTGTCAACCTGCTGGAGCGCCCGACAGAGGGCCAGGTCATCGTCGATGGCCAGGACTTGGTCGCCCTGCCGGAGCGGGAGCTGACCCTGGCCCGCCGCCAGATCGGCATGATTTTTCAGCACTTCAACCTGCTCTCCTCCCGTACCGTGTTCGCCAATATCGCGTTCCCGCTGGAACTGGCAGGCTGGAGCAAGGCCCAAATCCGGGCCCGGGTCGATGAATTGCTGGCCCTGGTCGGGCTGGAAGCCCGCGCTCATGCCTATCCGTCCGAGCTGTCAGGCGGCCAGAAACAGCGCGTCGCCATCGCCCGCGCCCTGGCACCGGCCCCCAAGGTATTACTGTGTGACGAGGCCACTTCGGCCCTGGATCCGCAGACTACCCGTTCGATCCTGAGCCTGCTCAAGGAGATCAACGTCAAACTGGGGCTCACCATCTTGCTCATCACCCATGAGATGGACGTGGTGAAGGGGATCTGTGATGACGTAGCCATCATCAGCGACGGCAGTCTGATCGAGCAGGGCGAGGTCGCCTGGTTCTTCAGCAATGCCAAGACCCAGCTGGCACGGGACTTTATCCACTCCACCATACATCTGGAGGTGCCGCAGGAGTATCAGGACAGGCTAAGTGCAGAGCGGGTGGCCAACAGTTATCCGCTGGTGAAGCTCGGCTTTACCGGTAGCACAGTCGATACACCACTGATTTCCGAGGCGAGCCGTCGCTTCAACATCGATATCAGCATACTGAGCGCCGATATCGAGTACGCCGGGGGCGTCAAGTTCGGCTTCCTGCTGGCAGAATTGTTCGGGGATGAGGCCCAGTGCAAGGCGACCCAGCAGTTCCTGATCGACAACCATATTCAGCTGGAGGTAATGGGTTATGTCCGCAGCAATGACTGATCTACTCATCACTGCCCTCAAGGGATGCCAGACGCAGTCCCTGATCACAATCGCATTCAGCTGGAGGTAATGGGTTATGTCCGAAGCAATGATTAATCTGCTGGTCACAGCACTCGGCGATACCCTGCTGATGGTGTTTGCCTCCGCCCTGTTTGGCTGCCTGCTCGGCCTGCCGCTGGGTGTTGCACTGCACGTGACCAAGGCGGGCCAGATCCTGGCCAACCCGGTCCTGAACAAGTTGCTCGGCATCCTGGTCAACATTGGCCGCTCAGTGCCCTTCATCATTCTGCTGGTCGCCATCATTCCGCTAACCCGGCTGATCGTCGGCACCAGCATAGGCACCATAGCCGCCATCGTGCCGCTGACCATAGGTGCCGTGCCCTTCATCGCCCGTCTGGTGGAAGGCGCCCTGATGGAGGTGCCGGACGGCTTGCTGGAAGCGGCCAAGGCCATGGGTGCCAAACCCTTGCAAATCATTACCAAGGTGCTGCTGCCCGAGGCCCTGCCCGGCATCGTCAACAGCGTCACTATTACCCTGGTCACGCTGGTGAACTACTCCGCCATGGCCGGTGCCATCGGCGGCGGTGGTCTGGGTGATGTGGGTATTCGCTACGGCTATCAGCGCTTTGACCCCACCGTCATGCTGGCAACCGTCGTCATTCTGGTTTTACTGGTTCAACTCATCCAGAGCGCAGGTGAGCGCCTGGTCAACACATGTGATCATCGTTAATCGTCGATTGCTGACAGGAGGTTTTTATGAAATTTGGCATTAAATCCGTTGCGGCTGCCCTGCTGGCTGGCCTGGTTCTGGCCGGTTGTGGTCAGAAAGAAGAGAACAAGACCCTGAAAGTGGGTGCCATCGCCGGGGCGGAATCCCAGCTGGTGGAAGCCGCGGCCAAGGTCGCCAAGGACAAGTTCGGTCTGGATATCGAAGTAGTTACTTTCTCCGACTTCGCCACCCCGAACGTGGCCCTGAACGATGGCAGCATCGATCTGAACGCCTTCCAGCACAAACCGTATCTGGATAGCCAAGTCAAGGATCGCGGCTTTGATCTGGTGCCGGTCGGCAACACCTTCGTCTACCCCATCGCCGGCTACTCCAAGAAGATCAAGACCCTGGCCGATCTGAAAGAGGGTGCGCAGATCGCCGTGCCGAACGATCCGACCAACCTGGGTCGTTCCCTGATCCTGTTGCAAAAGCAGGGCCTGCTGACCCTGAAAGAGGGCACAGGCCTGGAAGCGACCGTGCTCGACATCGCCAGCAACCCGAAGAAGCTGAAGATTGTTGAACTGGAAGCAGCCCAGCTTCCCCGTTCCCTGGAAGACGTGGATCTGGCCATCATCAACACTGTCTACGCCTCCCAGATCGACCTGCTGCCAAGCCGTGACGGCTTGTTCGTGGAAGACAAGGACTCCCCCTACGTCAACCTGCTCGTTTCTCGTGGCAACAACAAGGATGACGCCAAGGTGAAGGAGTTCGTCCAGGCCTTCCAGAGCGATGAAGTGTACAAAACTGCTAACGAACTGTTCAAAGGTGGCATCGTCAAAGGTTGGTAATCACTCACTCTGCAAAAAAGGCCACGCCAAGCGTGGCCTTTTTTATTGTCGCGGTTATCATAACCGGGAGCACGGCAACACGAACATAACAGAACATGAAAAAATGGTATCTGGCCTACTGCAAGCCAAAGGAAGAGGCCCGCGCCCGCGCCCATCTTGAGGCCCAGGGGATTGCATCCTATTACCCCATGGTCGAAATCGAGAAGCTGCGGCGGGGCAAGCGTGTCTCGGTGCGGGAACCCATGTTTCCCAACTATCTGTTCATCTATGTAGATCTGGAAGAGGTCACCCCTGTCACCCTGAAATCGACCCGTGGCATCAGCCGCATCATCCACTTTGGCAAAGAGTGGACCTCCATCAGCAGCCAGCTGGTCTATCAGTTGATGAGCCGCGATGACAGCGACGAGGCGAGAGCCAGCTACGCAAACCTGCCGACCCAGGGCGACAAGGTGTTGATCGAATCTGGTCCATTGGCCGGGTTCGAGGCCATCTATCTGGAACCGGATGGGGAGAAACGCGCCATCCTGCTGGTCAGTCTGCTGAACCAGGAGACATCCAGCAGTTTCGACAATCAGGCATTCCGCCGTCTGGACTAACCTTCATCTGGCGTCCATGGCGAGCAACGCCTCACTCCTGCTGGTCAGTCTGCTGAACCAGGAGACATCCAGCAGTTTCGACAATCAGGCATTCCGCCGTCTGGACTAGCCCTCATCTGGCGTCCATGGCGAGCAACGCCTCACTCCTGCTGGTCTGTCTGCTGAACCAGGAGACATCCAGCAGTTTCGACAATCAGGCCTTCCGCCGTCTGGACTAACCTTCATCTGGCGTCCATGGCGAGCAACGCCTCACTCCTGCTGGTCAGTCTGCTGAACCAGGAGACCAGCAGCAGTTTCGACAATCAGGCTTTACGCCGTCTGGACTGATAAGCAAACGGGCCCATAGGCCCGTCTCAGTTTATCTGTTTCCTCCTCACTATCCGGCCATCAGGCATCCAGCTCGAAGCGGCTGATGACAGACGTCAGCCGTCCGGTATCCTGCGCCAGTCGGGCCACTATCTCCTCCCCCTGCCGACTGCGCTGGCTGGCTCGCCTCATCCCGCTGCAGGGCCGGTAGCGCCAGTTCCAGTAGATTCGTTTCGGCCTGCCCGATCCGGCCGAGCTGGTGATAGACCAAGGCCGAGGAGAGGAACACCAACAGGTTGATAAAACAGAAGCTAAGCAACAACTTGCTTGAAATTTTCATGAACGTCCTTGTTCAACTACCGGCATGCACCCCGACACTCAGTCTCCGATCAGACCCGGTAACCGTTCGCGCCAGGAGTCATGCCATCCCATCAATTCATCACGCGGCATGGGTCGGGCGGAGAAGAAGCCCTGACACACATCGCACCCCAACTTGGCCAGCAGTCGCCAGGTCAGCTCATCCTCAACCCCCTCGGCGACAGACTTGAGCCCCAGTTTGCGGGCCAGCTCGATACTTGACTCTATTATGGCCAAACGTGAGGGATCCTCATAGCAGCGATCAACGAAGGAGCGATCCAGCTTGAGCTCGGTGAAAGGCAGCAGAGCCAGCTGCTGCATGGAGGAGTAGCCGGTCCCGAAGTCATCGATGGAAAGCCCAAAGCCATGCATGCGCAGACGAGTCAGCACCTCCAGCGACTTGCCCAGATCCTTCACGAACGAGCTCTCCGTCACCTCCAGGGTGATGAGCTCGGGGTTGATGCTCCAGCGCTGACACTGGTTGATCAGGGTGTTACAGAGATCCCCTTCGATGAGGGAGGTGGTGGAGAGGTTCATCGACAGGTTGAGGGAAAGACCGGTCCGCTCCCACAGGTGGCCATCGCGCAGGGACTTGCTGATGATCACCTCGGTCAGTTGGTCGATGAGACCATTGTGCTCAGCCAGCGGAATGAAGCGAGCCGGCGAGATGAGGCCGTAGTCCGGATGTTGCCAGCGGGCGAGCGCCTCCATGCCGACCCACTGCCCCGAGCCAAAGCTCACCTTGGGCTGATACCAAGGCAGCAACTGATCCTGCTCCAGCGCCCGACTCAGCACATCCAGGGTCAGGCTGTGGCCGTCCTCCTCCTGGGCCCGCTCCTGTTGTGGCCGCCAGGCGCCAATCAGCTGGCTGATCTGCTGCTGGCTGGAGGGCTTCTCGATGCGCCCCAGCACCTGCAGACCATAGGCAGCGCTCATCCGCAGCACGGCTTCGACCACGTCATCTTCCAGCGCGCTGGAGAGGATAATGCCGCCACGAAAACCGCCGAGGGAGAGACGGCGCAGCAACGCCATGCCATCCATGCCGGGCATGCGCAGATCGCAAAACAGGATGTCGACCTGATGACGCTGACACATGGCCAGCGCCTCCAATCCGTCCTGGGCCTCCAGCAAGGAGGAATAACCGAGCCCACGGATCTGGTGCATCAGTGCCTTGCGCTGGAACGCGTGGTCTTCCACCACCATGATCACCAACTCATGCTGTGTTTTGTTCATCGAGCCATAGTCCAATTTCGCGTGTAATAGAATTCATCAGCGCCAGTACTGTCTGGCTCAACTCGGTGAGTTCTTCCAGTTGCTTCAGACGGGCCGCCGCTTCGAGTCGGGCAGCTTCCTCTGCCAATGCCAACTGTCCTACCATGCGGGCAGCGCCCTTGATGCGGTGCGCCGTCTCCACCAGGGCATGGGTATCTTGGCAAGCCACCGCCTGCATCATGTCATCGCCATCCTGTCGGTTGGAATCCAGGTACTCTTGCGCCATGCTGCGGGCCACCTCATCATCCCCGAACAACGAGATCCAGCGCTCTCCCTGCTGCCTGGCCGGTTCAGTAGACTGTGGCGCCGCCTCGTCCGCCGCCTCGTCCGCCGGCACGACCGCCGGCAACCAGCGGGCCAGCATCTGGCGCAGGGTATTCAGGGTGTAGGGCTTGAACAGCATGTCGTTCATGCCGGCCTGCTGCATCTGCAGTCCGGCCCCTTCCGACGTATCGGCAGTGACACCTATGATGGGAGCCTGTTCCCCCTGTGCCCGCAGGGTCCGGGTCAAGGTGTAGCCATCCATCACCGGCATGTGACAGTCGGTCAGCAGCAGGGAAAAGTCCTGCCCCTGCCAGGTACGCAGCGCTTTCTCGCCATCGTCCACCACCTCGGCGTCCACCCCGAGAATGCCAAGCTGGCGCGCCAACAGGGCGCGATTGATGGGATGATCGTCGGCCACCAGCACCCGCCCCTGCAATTGAGCCGCATGGGCCTGCACCGGATTGATCGCTTTTTCCCCCAGCAACTGGTGGCAGGTCTCCAGCAACAGATCCGGGTAAAGCGGGGATTGACCCAAGCGCCACCAGGCATCCGAGTCCATACGGCCGCGCAGCGCTTCCAGCGGGGAGAGCACTATCCCCTTGAGGGCGGATTGCTGCAAACGTGTCGACCACTCGCTGCCCAGCGCCTGCTCGAGCCAGCCCTCCTCCGCTAATAACAAACCACTCACCGGTTGCTGCCACTGTTGGGGGTCTAGACGATTCAATCTGGCCCCCAGCCGCTGCATGGCAGACTGCAGGGCCGCATCCTCGCCAAACAGCCACCACTGCTGACCTGCCAGCGGCGGCGCATCCCATTGGCACTCCGTCAACGGGAAACCGAAGGTCAGCCGGGTTCCCTGACCCGGTTTGCTCTCAAGAGCCAAGCTGCCCCCCATTTTCTGGGCCAGCTGATGACAGATGGCCAGTCCCAGCCCGGTGCCTCCGAAGCGTCGGGTTATGTCGGACTCCACCTGCTCGAACGGGGTAAACAAGCGATCCTGCTTCTCTTCCGCAATGCCAATACCGGTATCGCTGACGGCGATAAACAGTTGTTCAGCGTGATAGCTGACCTGGATCCGAATCTCTCCCAGCTCGGTGAACTTGACCGCATTGTTGAGCAGATTAGAGAGCACCTGCCCAACTCGCATGGCATCGATACGGGCCTGATCCGGCACCTCGCGCGCCCACTCCAGCGCCACCTTCAACCCCTTGCCATGAGCCAGTGTGGCATGACCACGGATCACGTCGCAGATCACGGAGGAGAGGCGACAATCCTGATAATGCAGTTGCAACTGGCCCGCCTCTATCTTGGAAAAGTCGAGCACATCGTTGACAAGATAGAGCAGGTTGTTAGTGGAGGTGATGACGTTGCGCAGCATGTAGCGCTGATCCTCGTTCAGCTCGCTCATCTGCAACAATTCCAACATGCCGTGCATGCCGGAGATGGGAGTCCTGAGCTCGTGGCTCATGGTGGCGAGGAAACGGCTGCGCACCTGCATCGCCTGCTCCGCATAGGCACGTGCCTCTCTCAGATCGTTCTCCTGGCGCTTGAGTGCAGTGATGTCCTGGATCACCCCGTTGAGGATCAGATTTCCCTCATCCTGCGGCACGAAACTGCCGCGCACCTGCAAATAGCGATCCCCTTCGGGACGCTCGACCCTGACCTCCAGATCGAGCCGCGCCAGCGTCTCGGCATGATTGGCCAACTTGCTGACAAAATCCTGCAGCGCCTCTTCGGTAAAGCCGAACACCTCGCCGCCCGACTCGGCCGACAGCATATCTTGCTGACTGGCGCCCAGGATCTCGCTCGCCCCCTGGGAAGCATAGAGGAAGCGGCCCTTGCCAGGCCCCTGCCACAGATATTGATAAACGATGCCCGGCATGCTGTCGGTGATCTGAGTGAGCCGGGTCTCCGCCTGGCGGGCCCGCGCCTCGGCCTCCTTGATGCGAGTCACGTCGGTCAGCACAGTCAGTACGCCCAGCATGTCACCATTCGGGGAGCGATAGGGGCGCTTGGTATAGATGACGTGGAACATGGCGCCATCCTGGCGGCGGCTGTACCCCGCCCCTTCCAGCTGCTCACCGCTCTGCCACACCTCCAACTCCTCCCTGAGCACCCGCTCCTGCTCCTGGGGCGGCATGTCGTCGAGATCGTCGTAATCATCACCGACCTTGGCCCCGATGAAGGCATCCCGGTAGGCCTGGTTGCTGAGGGTGATACACTGCTCACTATTTCGCAGCGCCACCATGTTGGGCAGGGAGTTGAGCAGGGTCTGCACGAAGGTCAGCTGCTCGTTCAACTTGTCCTCGGCCAGCTGGCGCTGGACGATTTGGCGGCGCAGCGTGCGGTTCCAGCCGATGAACAGCAAGGCACTGAGCAGGAAGGCGCCGATCCCGAAAAAGGACCAGCGCATCACGGTCGCCGGATTGATGCCGGTCTGGATGGTGAGGGAGAACCACTTCTGCTCCAGCCTCGACAGCTCGTCAGGACGGATGGAGAGCAACACCTTGGTCAGGATCTGCTGCAGCATAGGATCTTGCTGATGCGTCGCCATGGCGATGGGCACTCGCAACTCGTTGCCGGAGAAGACCACCTGATAGCGGTTATTGAATCCTTTTTGTAGCGCCAGTTGCAGCCTCTGCATGCTCATCAGCACATAATCGACCTCGTGTCGACCGAGCAGGGGCAACAGCCTGGTGTCATTGCTGACCGTCACCGGATAAGCTCCCAACGCCTTGAGCAGCGACTTCTCGATCGTACCTGCGACGATTCCCACCCTTCTCCCTTTGAGCTGATTGAGATCCTCAAGCTCAACCTCACCATGCCTGGCCACAAGCAGCCTGTGGATGAAAGCGTATTCGGGGGTAAACAGAGAAAATTGGCGGCGTTCGGGGGTCGGCGTCATGGCCGGGATGAGATCCAGCTTGCCCGCCTTGAACAGCGCCTGAGTCTCGGCCCAGCTGCTGGTCGGCACCAGGGTGAACTGGAGGCCGGAGCGCATGCTGAGCAGCTTGAGCAGATCAGCGAGGAATCCCTTGAACTGGCCGCTGCCGTCTATCTCACTCACCGCTGGCCAGTCGGGGGCGACGCCGAATCTCAGGGTCGGGTGCTGCGCCAACCACTCCAGCTCGCTCTGGTTGAAAATAATCTGGCGAGGGCCATTGGCCAGTTCGTAGTCGACTATGCCGCCGGTCTCCAGAATGCGGCGCCGTTCATTGAGGGGAATATCGTTGAGTGCCAGCTCCAGCAGTCCCTGCAGGCCCTGATTGCTGGGGCCCACCGCGATGGCCACCGAGGTATCCGTCACCCAGTCCGGGGTGATCACCTTCAGATTCGCCTGCTGTTGCAGACGCTGCAAGCGAACAAGAGCAGGCAGATCCGCCAGATAGGCATCCGCCAGGCCCCTCTTCACCATGAAGACAGCCTCTTCGCTGCTGTCCGCTTCCGCCAGGTGCGCCATACCCAGCTCAGCCAGCGTCTCACAGGAGCTGAAACCATGTTCACACACCCAGCGCAGTTGACGGGCAGCTGGCAAGGTCAGCTGGTCATTCCCCTTCGCCAGCAGAATGCCACGGGGCATCCCCACAAGATCCGAAGTAAAGAGCATTTGTTGCTGCCGCGACTGGCTGGGGGTCACGCCGAGCAGCATGTCGACCTCGCCATCGAGCAAGGCCTGCTGGGCTCCGGCATAGTAGGGGTAGGTCTTGTAGCGCAGGGTCAGCCCCAGTCGGCTCGCAATCAGAGAGGCGAAATCATCCAGCGGGCCGCTGTAACCACCCCGGCTATTGGCATAGACATAAGGGGGCCAGGCCACCGAGGGCATGCCGACCACCAGATCGCTGCGTGTGGCGAGCCACAGGCGCTCGGACAGCCCCATTCGATCCTTGTCCAGACCGGTTTCTGCCGCGGCGGCAAGGCTCCAACAGGCAAGCCAGCACAACAGGAAGGCGCGATAGCAAAGACGCAACATGGACAACTCCTGAACAGATCGGAGAGCGATGATAAAGATTTTGGCAGAATGTGCGAATGAAAATTCGGAACCAAACTCAAGCGGATACGAAAAATGGCAGACCTAAGCCGAAGGCGAGTGAGCAAAGCATTTTTTTGACTAAATATTCAAATTTTTAATAAAAAAACAGCGCTATGGTGAAGGCGTCAATTGGCGCTGAAACCCTTGCTCTGGCTGGCATCTAATAAAAAAAGGGAGGCATCATGCCTCCCTCACTCTTTGGCCCTTATACCTCGCGGGCTGAGACTCAAATTATCTTAACTGATTGGCATTAAGGTCTAATCCTGCCATCTTCTTGCAAGAGGGGGCCTGGCCCCTTCCTGTCAGGTTATTCGATTCCCAAGCCGGAAGCCGGTTTGATACTCCTGCTCACGGACGTGGGCGATCTGCACATTCTGCCCTTCCAGACCTATGTCTTTCAGCAAGGCTGGCGAGAGGTGCAGGTAAGAGGTGCGGCGTTCCAGCCGGGTGATCCGTTTCTGAACCAGGGATTCGACGGTGCGCAGCAGGGTCAGTTCGATAGACATGATATTCTCCAGTTGAACGTGCGGTTCTCCCGGAGAGAGGCAATCACCCTGCGGGACAACCGCGGGTGATGAAAAAGCAGGTGTTACCTGTTTCCTCCACGCGGTAGAAAAAGAGCACGAGTCTTCGCGCTGCCAATGCAGCGATCGAACGCAACGTTGAACATGGAATGTTGCATGATCGTCTCCTTACCGTGTGAAAGTTGAACAAGTTGCCACAGTCTAAAAAAAGACCGAATTTTATACAAGAACCTCCCCCCCCATATGGGGAGTGAGCCATCTATCAATATCCAGACGAGACACAGCTATCTCGCCCATCAGCCGCACACATCAGGCCCCGGACTGCACGCCCAGGATTTGCCTCGCGCGTGTCAGATCCCGGACAAGAGGCGGAACTCTTCCAGCGCATAGGTATCCGTCATGCCACTCACATAGTCGAGCAGCAGCCGCACCCGGTAATACCACTCCTGTTCGGCACCCTTGTCGAAACGGGGATCCCGGCTGGCCACCGCTAGCCGGTATGCCTTGAGATGACGGGCCGACAGGCGGTGAAACAGGCGGCGGGCGAAGAACAGCTCGCTGCCCCCCAGCCCGGCCAGCAGGCGTTCGAACTGGCTGGCGGGCAGTGCCAGCAGACAGGCATAGGTAGAGAGCACGCCACGCAGGGCGGCATAGCCTTCCAGCTCCAACGCCTCGACCTCGGGCCGCATGAATACCTGCTCGCGGGCCACCTGCTTGAGGGTGTCGAGCACCATAGCCGCCGGCACCTGACCGTGCAGCAATGCCTGGGGATAGGCACCGCTCAGGATGAGCTCATGCTCGCTCACATAGGTGTGGGCGGCCAGCGCGATCAGATCCCGGGTAAGATGCTGGCGAAAATGGGGGAAGAAACCTCTGTCAGAGGCGGTGGCATCCGCCAGCAAGCCCGCCATGTAGGCCCCCTCATCGGCCAGACGCAGCGCCTGTTGCAATTCGCTCAGGCTGAGAATGCGCCTGTCCACCGCATCTTCGAGATCGGCGATGCAGTAGGAGATGTCGTCGGCCGCCTCCATGATATAGACCAGCGGGTGGCGGCAACCGGGCGCCAGTCCCAGGCTCTGGCTCAGGGAACGGTAGAGGGGTTGTTCACTGAAGAAGATACCGCGCTTGCTGGCCCAACCATGATGTTGGCCGTCGTGCAGGGGTTGCTGCGGATACTTGCACAGGGCGGCCAGCTGCCCCAGGGTCAGATTCAGCTCGTGCAGACTGTGCACCAGCCGCAGGCTCTGGGCATTGCCATCAAACACCAGCAGATCCTGGCGCAATGCGGCCCATTGCGGGCTGGGCGCGGCCCCAAGCGCGGCGGCAAACAGCGTATCCAGCGCCTGCGCCAGCCACTGACTCATCACCTGCTCGCCAAAGTGACCGAACGGCGGGTTACCGACGTCGTGCAGCAGGCAGGACATCTCCACCAGATTGATGAAGGCCCCCTGACACACCGACCCCGCGGGCAGTGCCGCCAGAATGCGACGGCTGATTTGGCGGCCCGTCTCCTGCACCTCCAGCGAATGGGTGAGACGGCTGCGCACCGAGGCCTTCACATCCAGCGGGAAGACCTGGGTCTTCTGCTGCAACCGGCGCACCGGCGCGGCCTGCACTATGCGGGCGCGATCCAGCTCGGTCGCCTCCAGCAGATCTTCCTCACCCCAGGGGTGGCTGCGCAGTGACGGGATCAAACGCTGATACATGTTGTTTATCTCCTTGGGTGCGTAAAGAGGCGGCACGCGCCTCAGGAGAGCAGCCAGCGCTTCAATCTGGCGATATCGCCCGGACACTCGCGACGCAGCGACTCTATCCAGTCCTCCACGTTCTCCCACCAGGCGGGATGATCCGGGCTCTGGATCAGCTGGGCCAGTTGCTGCAGCCGGCGCAGACCGATGGAACCGGCCGCCCCCTTGATCTTGTGCGCCTCCTCCACCACCCCGGTTTGATCCTTGGCGATCATATTGGAATCGAGCACCGCCATGTAGTCGGGCATCATCTTCTCGAACAGATCGACGCTGGAGAGCAGCACCGGCTTGCCCACCGTATCGGCGTAATCGGTGAGGAAGGGCAGATCCAGCAACTCATCCTGGCTACCCACATCGGCCTGCTCGTCCGCCTCATCGTCGGCCAGATCGGCAAACAGGTGGCCAATCACCTCCCGCACCGCTCTGGAGCCCAGGGGCTTGTTGATCACATCCTGCATGCCGTGATCCCGATAGTACTGGCGATCGCCGGTGGCGTTGGCGGTGAGCGCCACCATGGGCGGCAGACTGTCGCTGTAGCGCTCAAGCAGTTGGGCCGCCACGTCAAAGCCGGTCATGTCTGGCAACTGGATATCCAGCAGGATCAGGTCAAAGTCATCGGGATTGGCCATGGCCAGCGCCTGGGCACCGTCCCGCGCCACCTGTACATGATGACCCAGCTTGTTGAGCAGGGCGCAAGCGACCGTCACGTTCAGCTCCACATCCTCCACCAGCAGGATATCGAGGGAGGGCATCTCGGGCTCGGCTTTGGCGGCCTGAGGCTCGACACAGTCCACTTCCAGCTCGGCGGTAAAGCAGGAGCCCTCACCCGGGTCGCTGTCCACGTAGAGCTGACCGCCCATGGCCTGCACCAGCTGACGGGAAACGGCCAGACCGATTCCGGTGCCGGTGGCGTGCTTCTTGCCCTGCACCTGATAGTACATGGCGAAGATCTTCTCCTGCTGGGCGCGAGGAATGCCGACGCCGGTGTCCTCCACTTCGAAGTGCAAGGCCAGCTTGCCCGGCTCATCGGCCGCGTGGGAGAGGCAACGTACCGTCACCCCGCCCTCATCGGTAAACTTGACCGCGTTGCCCACCAGGTTCCACAACACCTGACGCAGCCGGGTGCCATCGGTCATCACGAATTGCGGCATGTCACCATCCCGGTCGAAATGCAGATAGAGCCCCTTCTGCTCCGCCTGAATACGCGACAGCGTCTCCAGCTCGTCGAGGAAGGCGGGCAGGTCGATGGGGGTTGGTGCTATCTCCAACCGGCGCCGGTCGAGTTTGTCCAGATCTATGATGTCATTGAAGATGTTGCCGAGCGTCACCGCGCTCAGGTGAATGGTCTTGAGCTGCTGATGCTGCTTGGGATCGAGGGGGGTATCCATCAACATGCGACTGAGCCCCACTATGCCGTTGAGCGGGGTACGCAGCTCGTGGCTGATAGTGGAAATAAAGGTGGTCTTGTCGCGACTCGCCTTCTCCAGCTTGTCCTGATACTGCTTGCGCTCGGTGATATCACGGCCAAAACCGAGCAGACCGAGCCGCTTGCCGAAGCGATCGAAGAAGGGCACCTTGCGCAGCTCGAAGTAGGCCTTGCGACCATCCGGATACTCTAGCCACTGCTCATAGGTGAGCGGCTCGTTGCTGGCAAAGACCTGCTTGTCGGTCTCCACCACCTTGCTGGCGATGTCCTGCTTGTAGACATCGAACGGTGTCAGCCCGATGAGCTCGGCCTCCACCTTGCCGGTGAGCTCCTCCATGGCACGGTTGCAGCCGGAGAACTGCTCGTCTTCGTTGCGGTAGTAGACCAGATCCGGGGAGCAGTCGATAAAGGAGCGCAGCAGGGCGGTGCGCTCACCCAGATGCAGTTGGGCCTTCTCGCGCTGGAACACCTCGTTTTCCAGATCCTCGATCGCCTGCTGACGCAGGGTCTCGGCCCGGTTGGTCTCGGCGATCTGGGCATTGAGGCGGCTGATGTTCTCCTGCAGCTGGCTGTTGAGCCCCAGATCCCGCTCGCGCATGTCTTGCAGCTTGCTCACCATGCGAGTCAGGCGCTGACGGGAATCCTCCAGCTGATCAACCACTATGGAGAGAAAATAGACGGCCCAGGGTGTCACCAGCAGACCGAAGAAGACAGAGCGCACCAGGTCGACAATGTCCACTGTGCCGCGCAGAAACAGGGTCACGCCCATCTGGATGGAAACAGCCAGCACTATGATGCCCGTCGCCAGGAACATGCTGAAGCGCACCAGTCCCAGCTTGGTCATCAGGTCGACGTAGTATTGCGCCCAGGATTTGATTTGTTTCATCTTATTGTTTTCTCCCCATATTCGCCGAACAGAATACCAGCACGGCGCGCCGAACTCTTGTGCCGTTGCACGATTAATTATCGATTAATCTATGCCCCCGCATGCAGGGGGAAACTCGGTCAGCCAGGGTCAAGTCTGCGGCGCCAGCATGCTGGCCGCTTAATGCAACGAGATGATCTTGCAGGAGTCTTATCGATACGTACTCTCACCCGGCTGAGTCTTGGCCCGCTGGCAGTCAATGCCGCCCACGCCGCTCCGGGCGACATTCCGAAGCAGCCCGGCAGGTCCGGTTTCCTGCCCTGCGGCTACAAGTCCAACCTCCATGCAGGAGAGGGCAGCAAGAGCCACATTCATGATCTCGGCGCCGCCGACAGCGAGAGCTGTCCGCCCTACAACGGCTAAGCCCTCCCCCAGCAGCAACAAGGCCACCTCATGGGTGGCCTTGGCATGCTCAGCGCTGGGCTGACGTCAGATACCGAGCGAGTCGAGCAAGTCATCATGATCGTTGGCGACCGGCACAGCCAACGGAGCCGGCTTGGCTGCCGCCAGCTTGGTCTGGGCGATCAGGGCATCCGGATCCAGCTCCTCCTCATCCATGCCATCGTTGTGAATGCGGATGAACTCTGTCCGGTCCATCGCCAGCTCCAGATAGAAGATGTTGTTGCGGGAGGTGAAGAAGGTAACCCGGCGCGCTTCCGGATTGTCGAGGTTGGTGTCGACACTCAGCATCACCTGCTTGTTCAGCGCCAGCATTTTCGGCTGGTTCTGGGTAATGTGAGTCTGCAGATCCCGGCCCACCTTGACGGTAAAGCTGCCGACTATCTGGTTCATCAGCTCACCCATGACGTTACTCACCTCGTCCGAGGTGTGGGAAATGGCGAGATCTTCCTTGGAGAGCCCCATGCTGAGCATGTAGCTCTCATAGAGCTCCATGGCCGCAGAGGCGGAGAAGTTGATCACTACCAGGCCGGAGAAGCCGCCATCAAACAGCACGAAACAGCCGATATCCGGCTTGAGGCAGGTCTTGCTGATCCGCTGCACCATGCCGGAGAAACGCACCTGACTCATGGTCGCCGCACTCAATACGTCCGTAACCGAATGACACAGACTCAGCAGCACATCCTCTGTGGTCAATACGGTATCGTTGTCGGCTCTTGTCACTATCATGGGACCTTCCTGAACATCGAAAATGGGCTTATCTATACCATAACTCTAACAGATAGCGCGGCTTGGGCTTCGAAATAGCGAGCCGCCTCTCACTTGACTCAATTGTCAGCAACAAGCGGGGTGAAGCCAGCCAGATGAGTGAGCTTGAGGCGCCAACTGGCGGCCTGTTGCGCCAAAACTTGTGGCTCGTAAGGCACGACCGGATGAGCACCCCAGATGGGGCCGGGCCATGCCCGATCCGTGGTAAAGCGGGCAACATGATGCAGATGCAGCTGCGGCACCAGATTGCCGAGCGCCGCCACATTGATTTTGTCCGGCCGCAACGCCTGCTCCATCAGGGAGGCCACGGCGCAGGACTCCTGCATCAACTGTTGCTGCTGCGCGGGCGCCAGATGGTGAATTTCCCGCAAGTTGGCGACCCGTGGCACCAGGATGAGCCAGGGATACTGGCTGTCTTTGGCAAGCAGGACACGACAAAGCGGCAGATCCCCGAGCACCTGGGTATCCGCCTGCAGGCGAGTATGCAATTCAAACATGAAGACCTCGTTGGATAAGGTGGGCGCAATGCACGAAAAGAGCACCCACGTTACTGCAACGGGCCACAAACTTAAAGTCGCGGCACGGCCCAACCGATGAAGCGCTTGCGAAGCTCGGGGTCGGCCGTGAGGAACAGCTGCTGCAACTGCCCTTCCAGCTCGCTGGCAGCCACAACGGGTTGCACCCCACTGGCAAGCGTGGCCGCTGGCTGCGCAGCCACAGTAGCCGTCGTCAGCACCGCCTTGCCAGCGCCACGATTGTACTCATCGAGCCGGGCACGCCAGTCCATACCGATCAGCATGCCGCTGGTCACCAGCGCATCCTGCTGAGTATCGAGCGCCTGACCATTGGCCTGCAGCGTCACAACTGGCCCCTTGGCATAGGCCACCATCGCCTGCTCACCGGCTGGCTGTTGGGCCACCAGCGTCAAGCGCTGATTGCTGGCCTGGTAGCGCACCACCTGTGGCTCGGACCGCACCTGCAGATCGTTTTCGCTGCTATTGCGACTCGGGATCACCCCCTCATAGCGCACCAGCAGTTGCTGCTCTCCGTCCGCCAGGGTAGCGTGCTGCTCGTCCTGCAAGGTGCCACTGCTCACCGCCAGGATCTGGAAATCCGTTGGCACCACCACCTCGACCTCGGCCTGCGCCGTACTCATGCCCGTCGCCGCGCACAGCAGCGTCAACCCAATCCAACTCTGAGAACCTTTCATGTTTGCTCATCTTCCTGATCGCTGTGATGGGCGCAGGGTAACAACCGAAGATGACAGAAAAATAACGCCGCTCAGAGCAGATAGTGGGGCCGCTCGGCAAACCACTGGGCCAGCACCTGCTTGAACAGCCGGATCTTGCGCGGTACCCGCCGCTGCTGGGCATGCAGCACATGGAGCTGATGCAGGCCGCTCTGCCACTCGTCGAGCACGGCCACCAGCTCGCCACTCGCCAGCCAGGGCTCCACCAGCATCAGCGGGCACTTGGCATAGCCCATACCGGCGCGCGCCAGTTGCAACACGGTACTGTAGTGGTTGGCCCGCACCTTGCCCAGCACCAGAATGTGGGCCTCTTCCCCCTCACGGATGAAGTGCCACTGCTCCCAGGCCGGATTGTGCCCCTGCAACAGGCAGCTGCGCCCGCTCAGCTCATAGGGAGTGGCCGGACGCCCCTCTCGCGCCACCAGTGCGGGACTCGCCACCACCACATCCTTGAGCCGCCCCAGCGGCAGGGCCACCAGATTGTCCGGTACCTCGTTCATGGCCCGCAGGGCGATGTCGTTCTCCCCCTGACTCATGTCGACCATCTGGTTGGTGAAGTTGAGTTCCACCTCAACCCCCGGGCAGAGCGCGGCAAAGCTGGTGAGCAGCTCACTCACCATACGATCACCGGTGCTGACCGGGCAGGTAAAGCGCAGGCGGCCGCCATCCTCTTCGGTCAGCGCCTGAATATCCTGCTCCGCCTGCCGTGCCAGCGCGAAGATCTCCCCCGCCTGCTGATAGAGGGTCTTGCCCGCCTCGGTCAGGCTGAGGCGGCGGGTGGTGCGCTGCAGCAGTTGCGCATTGAGGGAGGACTCCAGCGCACTGACGTGGCGGCTCAGCATTCCCTTGCTGACCCCCAACGTATCGGCAGCGGCCGAGAAACTGCCTCGCAGCACCACTTCGTAAAAGCTGGCCAGATGGGCGATATCCATCATTAGCTCCAATATGGAAACAATGGGTTTATTTTACGCGCTTTTTCGCATTTTTTGTTGCGCTAGAATCAACACATCCCAACCAGGAGTGATGCAGATGAACATTGTGATTGTGGGTGCCTCCGGCACCGTCGGCTCCGCGGTCAGTGAACTGCTTGCCAAAGATCATCAGGTGATCCGGGTCGGCCACAGCCGTGGCGATGCCAGGGTCGACATGCGCGATCCCGCCTCCATCAAGGCGCTGTTTGCCCAAGTGGGCCCGTTCGATGCGCTGGTGGTGGCCAGCGGCAGCGTCGCTTTCAACGGCCTGACCGAAATGACCGACGAGCAGTGGCAGGTGGGGCTCCAGAGCAAGCTGATGGGGCAGATCAACCTGACCCGCGCCGCCATTCCCTATCTGAATGACAAAGGCTCCATCACCCTGATCAGCGGCATCCTGAGCGAGGAGCCAATCAACTGGGGAGTGAGCGCCAGCACCGTCAACGGTGCCATCGATCACTTTGTAAAAGCGGCCGCCTGCGAGCTGCCCCGCGGCCTTCGCATCAACGCGGTGAGCCCCACCGTGCTGGAGGAGTCGATGGACAAATACGCCGACTTCTTCCCGGGCTTCGTGCCGGTGCCCGCCGCCAAGGTGGCGCAGGCTTACAAGAGGTCGGTGATGGGCATCCAGACCGGTCAGGTGTTCAGGGTCAACGGCTGATAGCCGCCCCCTTGCCGCCAGACCAGCAATAAAAACGGGCCCCGCAGCGGGGCCCGTCTGTTTCTCTGCCTCTCTCCTTCGTCATCAGCAAACGTTTGTTTATTGGCGACAAAAAAAGAGAGCAACCCTTAGTCGATCAGACCGTACTGTTCGCGCAATACCTCGATGATCTCCTGCTTGGGATTGGCAGAGCGCACCAGCTGGTGGCCGATGATCTTCTCGGCGATCCCGACGTAGGTGTTGGAGATATCCATCATCACTTCGGTGGGCAGCTTGTTATCACGAGCCAGGGCGAAACGTTCCGGCATGCGGTTCTTGTTGAGCAGGATGTCCGGATCCGGGAAGTGATTGAGCAGCCACTGACGGAAACCCTCTTTGGACTTCTCGACAATCTGACCATCGCGCAGGGCCGCGCCGTCCCAGATACGGGAGCTGTCGGGGGTACCCACTTCGTCCATGTAGATCAGCTTCTCGTTGCCCGCCGCATCGTGGACGTAGCCAAACTCGAACTTGGTATCGACGAAGATCTGATCCAGCCCGGCCAGCGCGTCACTGATGACGTTGAAGCCCTCTTTGAGCAGCACTTCGTAACGGTCGATGTCGGCCGGTTTGCTGAAGTTGAAGCCTTGGCAGTGGCGCTCCATATCGGCACGGGAGACGTTGACGTCATCGGCTTCCGGCACGCCATCCAGCCCTGTCAGCACGCCCTTGGTGGAGGGGGTGATGAGGATCTCCGGCAGCTTCTGATCTTTTTTGAGCCCTTCTGGCAGGGTGATGCCGCAGAACTCCCGCTCGCCATCCTTGTAGGCACGCCACATGGAGCCGGTGATGTACTGGCGGGCAATCGCCTCGATCATCACCGGGCGGGCTTTTTGCACGATCCAGACGAAGGGGTGCGGAATATCCAGAATGTGGCTATCGGCCAGTCCCTTCTCCTTGAACAGCTTGAACCAGTGGCTGGAGATGGCGTTGAGCGCCGCCCCTTTGCCCGGTACGCCGTTCAGCCCATCCACACCTTGCCAGATGCAATCGAAGGCAGAGATGCGATCGCTGATCACCATGAGGGCGAGGGGCGCATCGGCTGGCACATCGTAGCCTTTCTCTTTTATGAGCCGGGCACTGTCTTCGGGGGTCAACCAGTAGACGCTGCGCACTTTGCCGGAATGGACAGGTTTATCGGTACGGATCGGCAAATCGTCATTCACCGCCAATACTTGATCTGCAAGACTCATGGCTAATAACACTTCCTGTTTGTGGGAGGAATAAAACAAGAGCACCAGGCCCTTGTTTCTGGGGGGTTAACATATCAAGCGCATCAGACCCTGTATTTACAGGGGGAGCAACCTAACAAAACAGGGGCACTAGGCCCCTGTTTCTATTTTGTTTTTGCTGCTTGGTCAGCCAAGCCCTTGGCGAATGCCTCGGACAGACTGATGTACATCTGGGAGATGACACCGGACGACACAGGCTTCTTGTCCTTGTCGAACAGGGTGATGGAGGTCTTGCCCCCAGCCATCTCGCCAAGCTGGAAGCGATACTTGTTTTCTTCCAGTTTGAACGGCTCGCTGCCCTTGGCCTTCCAGAAGTCGCTGCCCGGCTCGTCGTACTCAACGTCGATCCAGCCCAGAGACTGCTGGGTATCCTTGATGGTGAAGCCATAGCCAGGCAACACCTGGTTGAGGCGGCGCCATACCTGATCAAAGGAACCCTCGACAATCCAGGCACTCAGCTCGTTGTTGTCCAGCCCCAGCTCCAGCCCCATGCCATCATTGGACTTGTGCTGTTCGCGGGACCTGAGCTGCTTGTCGTAAAAGAGAGAGAACTGGTTCAGGGCGCGAGTGGCGTAGCGCTGGGCATCAGCCGGCGTCAGCACTGTGCTGGTCTCGCCGCCGATGGTCTCTTCGTGCTCCAACACCCGCACCGACATGGTGACGGCGTGACGCTGGGCATCGTTGCGCAGGGTGAACTGGTAACGCTGACGGATGTTGAAGTCGTCATCCTCTTCACTCCAGCCATCGAGTGCCTTGGTGTTGTCAAACCAGCCGCTCTGCAATACCCCGGCCTGCTTATCCAGCTTCTCGGTGGTCACCTTGTACTGGGCCAGGAAGTTCATCAGGAAGGCCCAAGTATCGTGCTCCACGCTCTGGGAGGTACTCAGGGCATAGAAGGCCACGGTGGGCTCGCTGGCATTGGGCACCACCTGGCTGCCCGGCACCACGGTCAGCAGCTGGGCGGGTGGGCGCACGTCAATCTTGGCGCCAACGGCACCTTCACGACTGCTCTCGGGCAGCGCCGGGATGTCGAAGCTGCTGTTAAAGGCGGGGGTACTCAACCCGGCAGGCACCAGGAACGCGCGCCCTTCAAGGCGGGCATCCTCGTACTCGAAACCACGGTTGGCCATCTTGCGCTCTTGGGGTGAGCTACAGGCTGCCAGCACGGCAACGGTCGCCACACTCAGCACCAGGCGCACTGCATTTCCCTTTCCATTTGCTTTAAACACTCGCCATCAACTCCGCAGTGGTCAGTGCTCGCGTCATCGCTTGTTCGCCCTCGGGGGTGAGGTCGGTGAGCGGCAGACGCAAGGTCGCCGTCGCCATCAATCCCAGTCGGGCACAGGCCCACTTCACCGGGATGGGACTCGGTTCGCAGAACAGAGTCTGATGCAACGGCATCAATCGATTGTTGATGTCATGGGCCAGACCGGCATCACCGGCCAGCGCTGCACGACACATGTCGGCCATCTGGACCGCTGCAATATTGGTGGTGACCGAAATGACTCCATCGCCACCTTGCAGCATAAAATCACATCCACTGGCATCATCGCCACTATAAAGCGCGAATTCCGCTCCGCACAGCTCACGCAGCAGCGGAGTACGACTCAAATCCCCGGTGGCCTCTTTCAGACCTATGATACCGGGCACCCTGGCCAGTCGGGCTACCGTCTCCGGTTTGAGGTCGCAACAGGTGCGACCGGGCACATTATAAAGAATTTGGGGCAGACCACTAGCCTCGGCGATCGCACAATAGTGACGATAGAGACCTTCTTGCGTGGGTTTGTTGTAATAAGGGGTAACCGAGAGACCCGCCACCACGCCAGTTTCGGCGAATCGTTTGGCCAAGTCGATGGCATGAGCGGTATTGTTGGAACCGCAACCGGCGATGACGGGAATGCGTCCGGCGGCCAGTTCCACGGTTTTTTCCACGACGGCGATGTGCTCCTGCTCGCTCAGGGTGACCGATTCCCCCGTAGTGCCAACCGCAACGATGGCGGTGGTGCCTGCGCCGACATGATAATCGACCAAGGCGGCCAGACTGGTCCAATCGACTTCGCCTGAAGCCAGCATGGGGGTAACGAGGGCAACGATACTACCGCGTAACATGGATTTTTCTCCCGATTTTCAGGGGCGTTATGGTAAAGCTGCCCCCTTGGAAAAACAAGGGAGGCAGGGGGCAAGCCGTGATACCATTCTGCACAAAAAGCGGTGCACGAGCGCGACGGTCGGCGCCAGTCTCAAGTCCTCTCGACTAAAGACAAGGCTCGCGGCCACGGCATTCTCAACAAAGTTGCCATGTACAAGCGCAGGGAATGGCCGAAGGCCAGTCGCCCAGTCAGGGTGGCGCCCACTGCGTTCACATTCGCAACCAGCTAATGGACGAGAGAAGATTTATGACTCACTACCTGGTCGTAACGGCCATAGGCACGGACAGGCCTGGCATCGTCAATGAGGTCACGCGCCACGTCAGTGGCTGCGGTTGCAACATTGTCGACAGCCGTCTTGGCATCTTCGGTAATGAATTCACCTTCATCATGCTGCTGTCCGGGGACTGGAACAGCCTGATGCAACTCGAGATAAGCCTGCCCCTGCGCAGTCAGGAGTGGGATCTCATCACCATGATGAAACGCACCGAGCGCCACCACTCACTGCAATACGACATCAGCGCCAACGCCGAGATCCTGATCCGCGACCAGCCCGGCATCGTAAGCCAGTGCACCCAGTTCTTCAGCGACCACGGCTGGGACATTCAGGCTATGCAGACCATTACCCTTGAACAGGAGCCCTTCAATCTGCTCAAGGCGAGCTTCCAGCTCAATCTGGCCAAGCAGGGAGAGACTGCCGGTTCGGAAACGGCCTTCGCCGGATTCTGTCGCGAACTGGGCGCAGAATCGTTCGAATTCATCGTCAACAACAAACACGCCTGACGGCGTTTACCCGAGGAGACCGCATGCAACCACTACAAGCTGGTACCCAGGCCCCCGATTTTTCCCTGTCCGATCAGGACGGCAACCCGGTTCGTCTTGCCGACCTGCGCGGCAAGAAGGTACTCATCTATTTCTATCCCAAGGCGATGACTCCGGGCTGCACCACTCAGGCCTGTGGTCTGCGCGACGTCAATAGCGAGCTGGCCGCCCTCAACGTGGTGGTGCTCGGCATCAGCCCGGATCCGGCCAAGCGCCTGAAGAAATTCGAGGAGCGCGACAGCCTTAATTTCCGCCTGCTGGCCGACGAAGATCACGCGGTGGCCGATGCCTTTGGCGTCTGGGGTCCGAAGAAGTTCATGGGCAAGGAGTATGACGGCATTCACCGTCTGAGCTTCCTCATCGATGAAGAGGGTAAGGTCGCCCACCGCTTCGACAAGTTCAAGACCAGCGACCACCATCAGGTGGTGCTCGACCTCATCAAGGGCTGACCCCGCCCGGCATGAAAAACGCCCCCATACAAAAGGCTCTGTCCCAATTACGTGTTGAAAGGCTAATCTTGAAGTAGGCCATCACCTTGAGGTCTACCATCATGGATACCCCAGCCTTTCAACACCTGTTGTCCCTTTTTCCCCAGTTAACCCTGCGCCAGCGCCGTGTTGCTCAGCAGGAGCTCACTGCACCCCACACCATTACCTCGCTCAATACTCAGTTACCGGCATGCAGTGGCTGCCCACATTGTCAGGCTGATGTCACCCAGCTGGCACCCTGGGGATGGAGTCGGGGACTGCGCCGCTACCGTTGCAAACTGTGTCTGCGCACCAGCACCGTTTTGACTAAAACTCCTCTGGCCCGGTTGCGCAAAGCCCAGTGCTGGGAAGACTACGCGCAAGCCCTCATCGAAGGACTGACTGTCCGCCAAACCGCGCGGCGCTGTGGGGTCAGCAAAAACACCGCGTTCCTCTGGCGTCACCGCTTCTTGCGCGCGATGGCAACCCATCAGGCCACCCGGGAAGAGGGCATCGTTGAGGTTGATGAGACCTTCTTCCTTGAATCGTTCAAGGGGCAGCGGGGACTGCCGCGTCCGGCACGTCATCGCGGTGGTAAAGGTCGAACTCGTGGAACCGGGCCAGATTACATCCCGGTGATGGTGGTACAAGACCGTGCAGGCCACCATGCGGATTTCCAGTTGGAGAAAATAGATGCCGAGACGGTCATCGCGGTGTTGAAGCCGTTGGTGTCACCGGATGCGGTGCTGTGTAGCGATGGAGCGGGTGTGTATGCCTGTTTCAGCAAAGAACAGGGTGTAACCCATCAGGTGGTGCGCAATCGTCAAGGCGAACGGGTGGTCGGTGCGTATCACATCCAGCACGTAAACGGGTATCACCATCGGTTGAAAGAGTGGATGGAGCGGTTCCATGGCGTGGCAACGCACTACCTGAAGAACTACCTGGGTTGGCGCAGGATGCTGGAGCGTTATGGAAAAGGCGTAAATATCAAAGCATGTTTGCATGAGGCGCTGGGGCGCCCCATGCAACACGTAATTGGGACATAGCCATACAAAAAGGGCCTGCAACTGCAGGCCCTTTGCTTGTCTCGCTCGCCAGTCTCACTGTGTGATGATGGCATCAACCAACCCCCCCCTGTGGTGGCGCCATCTCGGCCCCCCTTTCGTTGCCCCGTCGGCCAGAGCCTGTGGTCACAGCGACGAAGTCATCGTTGTGTTGGTCGTGCATGCACCTGTTTCGGGCGCTTGGGTGGCAGGTCATTTGGTACAAGCCAAATGACACCTCTCTTGTTGCCAGCTCAGGCTGAAATACAAGTGCGTAGCCGTTACATTTAATTAACCAGTCACAGACCCGTTTTGATTTCCCAACCCCGCTTTCTCGCCAACCTCCCATGCCAGATCAAAAAATTCATCTGAGATATGGGTTAACGTGACCCCAGTTTCATTTTCCAGTGAGAAAAGCCCATGAACATGAGCCACACCGAACGCCTGCTCCTGAGCAACCAGTACGAAATCTTGGCCAAACTCCATCCGGAAAAGGCAGCGTCTTACCAGCGTGCCAGCACCATCATAGCGCGCGGCTACTGCCTGCAGATCCTCGAACTGGAGAAGAGCTTTGGTCATCTGGATCTGGCCACCTGTCAGGAGGTGATCGACACCCTGGAGCTGCACCATGCACTGGCCATCTCCTGGGGCAACCTGGATGGCGCAGATCAAGGTGAAATCAATGCCAGCCGGCTGGAGTTCAATGGCTACAGCCGCAGTCAGGAGCGGGAGCTGGCCGACTACGTCTGCTTCCTGCTGGAAGTGGACAAGCGCTTCCCCGAACTCAAGTGCCCGTGTGACGAGCTTTCCAGCGACATCGCCATGCGTGACAAGTACCAGCGGATGCTGACCGTATGGCGCCAGTGCCCTCGTCAATACAAGCTCTCCATCCAGGAGATCCGCAAGGTATTGGCAGCCTGATCGCCATAGCTGGAAAA
The DNA here is from genome assembly GCF_029237385.1 of Aeromonas sp. 1HA1. Taxonomy (NCBI): domain Bacteria; kingdom Pseudomonadati; phylum Pseudomonadota; class Gammaproteobacteria; order Aeromonadales; family Aeromonadaceae; genus Aeromonas; species Aeromonas sp. 1HA1. Next base: position 25,622 of record NZ_JAACGC010000003.1, on the reverse strand, counting down.
GGCGCCTCTGGGCGCCTTTGTCTGATTGGAAAACTGTGCTCGTCTATTCGTAGAGAAAAGATTTGTCCAGCTGCTTGAAGGCGGCATTGAGAGTATCAGCCAGCTCTTCGTAACGGGGCTGGGCCACCAGTTGGCGATGCCCGCCCTGCTCGTTCATCTTGCCGTTGATCTCGCGATACCAGCTGGCAAGGGAAGGAGGCAGACGGGTATCAGCTCGCTGACCGAGCCAGTAGTAGCCTTGCAACGGCAGGCTGAGCAGAAACAGCACAGAGGCCATGACCGAAGGCCAGTAGTGCAGCTCACCAAGCTGGAACTGCAGCATGACGCTGAACACCGCCAGCGCCGGGATGATCTTGAGGGCGAATTCGGTGGCCTTGATCACCCGGTTCTCGGGAAACATGGAATTAAGCTCGGGACGGCGGGGCCAAAGGGTCATATAATGACGGCCTTGCTGTAACTTAGTTCCAAAAATGTTCATGCTCATGCTACCTCCGAGCTCTTTTCGAACGTATTAACGGCAAAACCTCGACTATATTTGATGTGCAATAACAAAGGTTGAGGATGACTTTGTTATTTTTCAACAATCGGGTTATCCTTTGTACGCCCATTTTTTGCGCCAACTGCCTGCCGTTGAGCGGTCAGGGGCGTCTGGATTTCGGGTCTTGTATCACTATACAAGGGGCAAGCAATAGATTGCCAACCCTCATAAGGATAAGTTGAAAGTTTTTGGACGCAGCGCGTCCAGCGCATCCTCCTACACAACCCAATCTGCGATAGGATTTATTCATGAGTAAGCTGGTTCTTGTACTTAACTGTGGCAGCTCGTCCCTGAAGTTTGCTGTCATTGACGCAACCACCGGTGATGATCTGTTGTCCGGCCTGGCCGAGTGTTTCAACCTCGACGACGCCCGCATCAAGTGGAAACTGAATGGCGAAAAAGGCAGTGCCGATCTGGGCGCAGGTGCCGCTCACCAGGAAGCGCTGGACTACATCGTCAACAAGATCCTGCCGCTCAATCCGGAACTGTCCAAAAATCTGATCGCCATCGGTCACCGTGTTGTTCACGGTGGTGAGCGTTTCACCTCCTCCGTCGTGATTTCTGATGACGTGATCGCCGGCATTGAAGCCGCCGTGCCGTACGCACCGCTGCACAACCCGGCTCACCTGATCGGTATCCGTGAATCCCGCCGTATCTTCCCGGCCCTGGCCGACAAGAACGTGGCCGTGTTCGACACCGCATTCCACCAGACCATGCCGGAAGAAGCCTTCCTGTACGCCCTGCCGTACAAGCTCTACAAAGAGAACGGCATCCGTCGCTACGGCGCTCACGGCACCAGCCACTACTACATCAGCTTGGAAGCGGCCAAGCAGCTGAACAAACCGGTTTCCGATCTGAACATCATCAACTGCCACCTGGGCAACGGCGGTTCCGTCTGTGCCATCAAGAACGGCAAATCTGTTGATACCTCCATGGGTCTGACCCCGCTGGAAGGTCTGGTGATGGGGACCCGCTCCGGCGATCTGGACCCGGCCATCATCTTCTTCCTGCATGACAAACTGGGTATGAGCGTGGCGGATATCAACACCATGCTGACCAAAGAGTCCGGCCTGCAGGGTCTGACCGAAGTCACTTCTGACTGCCGTTTCGTTGAAGACAACTACGACAGCAAAGAAGAAGCCAAGCGTGCCATGGACGTTTACTGCTATCGCCTGGCCAAGTATATCGGCGCCTACGCCGCCGCCATGGACGGTCGTCTGGATGCCGTGGTCTTCACCGGTGGTATCGGTGAAAACTCCGCCCCGATCCGTGAAATCACTCTGAACAAGCTGGGTCTGCTGGGCTTTGACGTCGATCACGACGCCAACCTGGCTGCACGCTTCGGCAAGGGTGGCGAGATCACCAAGGCTGGTTCCACCAAGGCCCTGGTAATCCCGACCAACGAGGAGTGGGTCATTGCCCACGATGCGCTGGAACTGGTCGGCGCATAATTTCGCTGTAGAGCAAGGCCGCCCCAGGGCGGCCTTTTCCTGATCCCAAAAAATGAACAAGGGGTATTAAGTGGCACGCACTATTATGCTTATCCCGGTCGGCACTGGTGTCGGCGTAACTTCCGTGAGTCTTGGCGTTGTCCGCGCCATGGAACGTCACGGTGTCAATGTCAGCTTCTTCAAACCGGTCGCTCAGCCACGTCCGGATGAAACCGGTACCGAGCGCTCCACCGCCGTGATCCGCGCCGCTGCCAACATCAACCCGCCCGAGCCGTTCGCCCTCTCCTACGCCGAGAACATGATCACCTCCAGCAATACCGACATCCTGCTGGAAGAGATAGTGGCCCGCTTTGAAGAGCACGTGAAAGCGAGCGGTGCCGAGGTGCTGGTCATCGAAGGCATGGTCCCGGCCGACAAGCAGCCGTTTGCCAACAAGCTGAACTACGACGTCGCCAAGGCGCTGGATGCCGACATGGTGTTCGTGACCCATCCGGGCAATGACTCCAGCCAGAAGCTGAAAGAGCGCATCGAGCTGGCCTGCTCCAACTTCGGTGGTGTCAGCAATCCCCGCATCGTGGGCTGCGTCATCAACAAGGTTGGTGCACCGGTTGACGAGCACGGCGTGACCCGCCCTGACCTGACCGAGATGTTCGAGGCGCACCACCACGCGTCTGAAGCGGCTCATAATCTGGAAGTGCTGCAGGTGTTCGGCAAGAGCCCGCTGCGCATCCTGGGTTGCATCCCCTGGAATACCCAGCTGATCGCCCCCCGTGCCAAGGATCTCGCCAAACACCTGGCTGCCAAGATCCTGCACAAGGGTGAGCTGGACAGCCGTCGCCTGCAAACCGTGACCTTCTGTGCCCGTTCCATCCACAACATGGTTGAGCACTTCCGTCCGGGCAGCCTGCTGGTGACCTCCGGCGACCGTTCCGACGTCATCGTCTCCGCCTGCCTCTCCGCCATGAACGGCGTCAAGCTGGGCGCGCTGCTGCTGACCGGCAACTATCATCCGGAACCGCAAGTGCTGGCCCTGTGCCAACAGGCCATGGCCACCGGCCTGCCGATCATGATCACCGGCACCAACACCTGGCAGACCGCCGTCAGCCTGCAAAACTTCAACGTCGACATTCCGGAAGATGACCGCGAGCGTATCGAACTGGTGCAAGACTATGTGGCTGGCCACATCGACAAGCACTGGATCGAGTCGCTGACTGTCAGCTCTACCCGTTCCCGTCGTCTGAGCCCGCCGGCATTCCGTTATCAGCTGACCGAGCTGGCCCGTCAGGCCAACAAGCGCGTCGTGCTGCCGGAAGGTGAAGAGCCTCGTACTATCAAGGCTGCCGCCATCTGTGCCGAGCGTGGCATCGCCCGTCCGGTGCTGCTGGGCAACCCGGAAGAGATCCGTCGCGTCGCCGAACAGCAGGGCGTGGTGCTGACCGACCGTGTCGAGATCATAGATCCGCTGGAAGTGCGTGAGCGCTACGTGCCGCGTCTGGTCGAGCTGCGCAAGAACAAGGGCATGACTGAAGTGGTTGCCCGCGAACAGCTGGAAGACAACGTGGTGCTGGGCACCATGATGCTGGAGCGTGGCGAAGTAGACGGCCTGGTATCGGGCGCGGTACACACCACCGCCAACACCATCCGTCCGCCGATGCAGATCATCAAGACAGCCCCGGGCTCTTCCCTGATCTCCTCCATCTTCTTCATGCTGCTGCCTGATCAAGTGCTGGTGTACGGCGACTGTGCGATCAACCCGGATCCCACTGCCGAGCAGCTGGCCGAGATCGCCATCCAGTCCGCCGACTCCGCCGCTGCCTTCGGCATCGAGCCGCGTGTCGCCATGATCTCCTATTCTACCGGTACCTCTGGCGCCGGTGCCGATGTAGAGAAAGTGCGTGAAGCGACCGAGCTGGCCAAGGCCAAGCGCCCCGACCTCATCATCGACGGCCCGCTGCAGTACGACGCGGCCATCATGGAGAACGTGGCCAAGTCCAAGGCACCGAACTCACCGGTTGCAGGTAAAGCCACCGTGTTCGTGTTCCCGGACCTGAACACCGGTAATACCACCTACAAGGCGGTACAGCGCTCCGCTGATCTGGTCTCCATCGGCCCCATGCTGCAAGGCATGCGCAAGCCGGTCAACGACCTGTCCCGTGGCGCCCTGGTTGACGACATCGTCTACACCATCGCCCTGACCGGTATCCAGGCAGCTCAGGCCGAGTAATCGACTTTCAGCCTGCCCAGTGAAAAACCCGCCGAGAGGCGGGTTTTTTTATGGTCGGCGGGCAATATGTTGATCTGCAAGATCACATCAGGATCCTGACCGGATCCCCATCCTCATCACCAGCGCCGGCCAGGCAAGGGGGAGAAGATAAGCAAACACTCACACCCGCCAGAGCCGATTGCACAATTGCCCCCCAGCAGAGATCAGATCAAAATACCCCTTTAAGATCAGCTAACTAACACTAGACACACCGCTAATCTACAGAGTTTTCCACAGCTTTTGTGGATAGTTTACTGATCATTTGAAAGAAAATGACAGACTCGCACTTCCCCCTGGCTCGCCTTGCGCCGGTGAAAAGGGCTCCGCAGCGCCCCTCTGAACAATCGTCCCATCGGCGTCACAATCAGGGGAGCAGTGCCTTGTCCACTTGGGAGAGATCACGCACCGTCTACCTTGACCTTGAGGAATAACAAAGGGGCTCCGAAGAGCCCCTTTTCGACAACCGTCTCATCCGCGTAACAATCAGGCGCGCAGTGCCTTGTCCGCCCGGGAAATGCCGCAGACCCCGGAGCGCACCACCTCGATGATCTCGTTAGTCTGCGCTGCGGTCTTGATAAAGGCATCCAGCTTCTCACTAGTACCCACCAGCTGTACCGTGTACTGTTCCGGGGTCACATCGACGATCTGGCCACGGAAGATGTCCGCCAGCCGTTTCAGCTCGTCGCGAGCCCCACCGCTGGCGCGCGCCTTGATCAACGCAATCTCCCGCTCGATATGCTCCCCTTCGCTCAAATCGCACACCTTGAGCACGTCCACCAGCTTGTGCAATTGCTTCTGGATCTGCTCCAGCACCCGCTCGTCACCCATGGTGACTATGGTCATGCGCGACAGGGTGGGATCCTCGGTAGGCGCCACCGTCAAGGTCTCTATGTTGTAGCCGCGCTGGGAAAAGAGACCTACCACGCGACTCAGGGCGCCGGATTCGTTCTCCAGCAGTACTGAAATGATATGCCTCATCAGGTTCTCTCCGTCTTGCTCAGCCACATCTCGTCATTGATGGAACCAAACTTGAGCTCCATGAGTACGACCGAAATAATGTGTCCCATTGTCAGGTCCTCTCCGTCTTGCTCAGCCACATCTCGTCCATGGCACCAAACTTGATCTGCATCGGGTAGACATGCTCATCCGGATCGACCGAAATATCCATGAACACCAGCCGATCCTTCATGGCGAAGGCCCTCTCCATGGCACTCTCCAGCTCGGCCGGATCGCTCACTGCGATGCCGACGTGGCCATAGGCCTCCGCCAGCTTGACGAAGTCGGGCAGGGATTCCATGTAGGAGTGACTGTGACGGCCGCCGTAGAACATCTTCTGCCACTGCTTGACCATGCCAAGGGCACGGTTGTTGATGGAGATGATCTTGATGGGCACACCGTACTGCAAACAGGTGGAGAGCTCCTGGATGTTCATCTGCACCGAGCCGTCACCGGTGACGCAGCAGACCACTGCATCCGGGTTGGCAAACTGGGCGCCCATGGCGGCCGGAATGCCAAAGCCCATGGTGCCGAGGCCACCCGAATTAATCCATTGGCGCGGCTTGGCAAAGGGGTAGTAAAGCGCGGCAAACATCTGATGCTGACCCACGTCTGAGGCGACGAACGCCTCCCCCTTGGTCACCTTGTAAAGCGCCTCTATGACTTGCTGCGGCTTGATCAGGGTGGGGTGGGTCTCATAGGCCAGGCAGTTGCGAGAACGCCACTGGGCGATCTGGCTCCACCAGTCCGCCAGCGCCTGCTTGTCGTTGTCAAAGCCACACTCGCGGATCACGTCCAACAGCTGCTCCAGCACGGTTTCCACCGAGCCGACGATGGGTACATGGGCCTGCACCGTCTTGGAGATGGAGGTGGGATCTATGTCGATGTGCACTATGGTGGCGTTGGGACAGAACTTGGCCACGTTGTTGGTCACCCGATCATCGAAGCGTGCACCCACGGCGAAGATGAGATCCGCGTTGTGCATGGTCTTGTTCGCTTCGAAAGTGCCATGCATCCCCAGCATGCCGATGCACTGCGGATGGGTGCCGGAGAAGACACCCAGCCCCATCAGAGTGGTCGTCACCGGCAGGTTTAACAACTCGGCCAGCTTGGTTACCAGATGTTCCGCATTGGCATTGATGGCACCACCGCCCACGTACATGACGGGGCGCTGCGCCTCCACCAGCAACTTGGCGGCCCGCTTGATCTGGCCCTTGTGTCCGGCCTTGGTCGGATTGTAGGAGCGCAGGGATACCGACTCGGGATACTGGTAGGGGAACTTCTCTTTCGGATTCTGCACATCTTTGGGCAGATCCACCACCACCGGCCCCGGGCGGCCGCTGGCAGCTATGTAGTAAGCCTTCTTGATGGCCTCGGGAATATCGCTGGCTTTCTTGCACAGGAAGCTGTGCTTCACCACAGGACGGGAGATGCCGATCATGTCGGTCTCCTGGAATGCATCCTCCCCGATCATGCTGGTCGGCACCTGGCCGGACAGGATCACCAGAGGGATGGAGTCCATGTAGGCGGTCGCGATCCCCGTGATACAGTTGGTGGCGCCGGGACCCGAGGTCACCAGCACTGTGCCCACCTTGCCTGTGGAGCGGGCGTAGCCGTCCGCCATGTGCACCGCGGCTTGCTCGTGCCGCACCAGGACATGTTCCATCTTGCCGTTTTCAAAGAGAGCGTCATAGATGTCGAGCACTGAGCCACCAGGGTAGCCGAAAACATGCTCAACTCCCTGATCTTCCAGCGCTCTAACCACCATCTGGGCGCCTGATAACATCTCCATGATAAAGCCCTCCAGGCTTTGCTCCGTTAAGCGAAAGCTATCGACAGTCCGCTGCTTCCCGGCAGCGCCGGCCCGTGTCTTGTTGTTGTCTGAATACGGGCCAGGCGAGTTCGGTGCCGTCGATAGTAGAAAAATAGGTTTTTTCCATCATTCACCCCAAAAGCGGGTGAAAAACCAACTTAACCCGCTTATGAACGCTTGTCCACGGCTTTGTCTGACCATAACAGTCATAAATTTCAAACAGCTATTAACATTCAGTGACTTAATAAGACGTGTGGGAACAATGCGGGGAAGATCCGAGACTGGCTAGCGGATCATGCTGTCACCATGAGGGAAACGAGAAAAAATAGCCCGCCTCTGGGGGCGGGCCGTCAAGCAGAACATAGACTTACTGTTCGTCTTCCGGCTCCGCCAGCCAGATCTGCTGATCAGGATCCGTCTCTTCGCAGACCGAGATGCTGACCCCCATGTCCAGCAATTCGTGCAGGGTCAGATTGTCTGCCAGGTTCATGGTGTCGCCGTTTTCATTGGTAAAGCGCATTGTGTCCATCCTCTCCTTGGTGGGATCACTTTCAGTCTAGTCAAAGGCGCTCACTTGCGATAACCAACCGCGATTGAACGGACATCCACCTTCCAGCTCACTCAACCGGTCACACACCTCTTCCGGAAACAGGGTGCGAGCCCACAGTCGGCGTGACAGCTGGACCACGCTCTCCTTTGCCCCAGCCGCAAGCCAGCACGCCAGTTCGCCGGCCACATCGGGATAAAAGATCGGGCCCGGGGCCGAGGCATCCAGCCAGGCCCGCACCGCATTGGCATCGAGCGTATCCATCAACCGGGCCAGCCCCATCAGCTCCAGTGTCTTGCCGTTGGTCAGCTGTTCGAATTGCCCCCCCAGCGGCTTGACCAACAGCTTTTTGCCAAGCGTCAGCGCCTCCGAGGAGAGCTCGAAGCCGCCGTTGGTGATGACACCACGACAACCCGCCAGTAGCTGCTTGAAGCTTTCCCGCGCCTGCGGCTCGAAACGTATGTTGCGCCACTGACTGGCGCTGCGAATGGCCGGGTGAAAGCAGACGAAGCGCTGCTGGTTAAAACGCGACAACAGGGCCGCTATCGCCTCAGTCTGCTCAAACGGCAGATAGACCAGGATCTGCTGATTGTCGGGGGCCTGGGCGATGGGATCTATGATGGGCGGCAGCAGCGGCTGGCCGAAGTGAAACCAGTGCAGTCCGAGGGACTGGCGGACCGGCGCGAAGTAACGCATCAGCTGGCGGTTGAAGCCGCTCTCGCCCCAACGCGGGATAGGCCAGTCGAAACTGGCCTGATGGCTGATGGTGAGGCTGGGTTTGTCCCAGCGACGGGCAGCATGGGCACTGAGCGGCTCGAAGTCGCTGATCACCAGATCGTAATTGCGGCAATCTAGGGCCCGCATGTCCCGCCAGAAGCGCAGGGGCAAGAGCCCCTTGAGGGTCCGCCAGCCCGAGATGGCACCTTCCTGACTGACAAAAGTGATGCCAGCGAAGGTACGATAATCGCCAAACTCGGCCATCTCAAAATAGCCGTCGGCGGGGCGACCGCTGAACAGGTAGTCGACCTCAAGCCCACGGGCGCGCAGCGCCCGCGCCAGGGTGCGACTGCGGCTGATATGGCCGTTGCCGGTGCCTTGCACGCCAAACAGTATCCTCATGGATGGCTCCAGCTGAGCGCCAGCACGGCGCAACCGCCACCCAGCAGGGCCCCCGCCACCAGATCACTCAAGTAGTGCACCCCTAGCAGCAGCCGTGACGCCCCCACCAACGCAGCCCAGCCAAACAACAGGGGCGCCCAGAGCGGAAAGCCGGTGGCCAGTATGGTGGCCATCAGGAAAGCAGCTGCGGTATGGCCAGAGGGCAAACTGTAACGATCCGAGGGGGTGATGAAAACCGGCAGGCCTCTCGGGCGCTGGCGTTTCAGCACGTTCTTGAGCAGCAGATAGAGCGGCAGTTCGATGGCGAAGGCAAGCAGGGTCCCCCTCACCAGCTCACGCTCTGTCTCCCCCTGCCACCAGAGCAGCGCAGCCAACACGGCGTAGAGCGGGCCATCACCGGTGCGGGAGATGAGTCGGCTGATCCTGGCCTGCGGCCGGTTGTAAGCGTGGAGCAGGCAGATGCGGCACACCTGCAGGTCCCATTGCTGGATCTTGTTCATCACCCCTCCTTCCCTGAAGTCCCTATGCAGGCTAGGGCGGAGAGGTGACACTTGGTTGACGGTCAGATAACAGATTGATGAAAAAAGGGCCGAATGACCCTTTTTTACGGCAAGCATGGAAAATGATCAGTTCAGGGCGCCGCGCATGCCATTCTCCATCAGCCGGCAGTTGTGATCCGCCAGACGGGCCATGAAGTGTTCATCCACGGTCAGGCCAAACACCTGTTCGTAAAGATCTTTCATCACGAACGGCTGCCACATCATGCTAAGGAAGGAGATCTTCAGCATCTCGGGATCCAGGTTGTCACCCAGTTCACCGTTGCTCTTCATGGACTCCAGCAAGGCATCAAACTGGGGCAGTTGGCGCTCCAGCAGACGATTCAGCACAAAATCCCGCCCCGGGCTCTTCTCGGTCGATAATGCGCTGGAGATGGCGGAGGTCAGTTCGCTGTTGGGGGTCATCACCTGATAGTAGGTGTTGAGCAGATCATTGAGGCTACGATTACTGGTCTCATCATGCCAGGCTTGGTCCAGCGGCTCGGCGACATCGCCCAGCACCGCTTTGTAAAGCCCCTCTTTACTGCCGAAGTAGTAGTGGATCATTGCCAGATTGGAGCCAGCCAGCTCGGCGATCTCGCGGGTAGTGACCTTGCTGTAGGGTGTATTGAGAAAACGCTCACGAGCAGCGGAAAGCAACTTGTCACGAATGTCAGAACGCCCGACCGGACGACCAGGTCTACGTTTTTCCATTGAATACCTCAGATAATTCAGCAAAAACTGATAAGTCGATCTGATTGCGCAGATGATCTAGTACAGCAGGAATGACCAGATAATCGGGCAAGGGCCGAATATGGGACAAGTAAATTTGCACTCCTTTACAATCCGATTAAATAAACCAGCGGATTGAACCTGTGAGTCCGGGTTGACACAGCATAAAAATCTCGATATTGGTAGGAGCGTTATCGACTGGAAGGATTGAGTCATCATGCCTATTGCCGCTTCGCTACTACTACTACTCTCCCTAATCGCGACCAGTCGCGCGGGATCCTTGTAGCCGGGCTCAGGCACAGCCGGAATTTACAAAAACCCGTGCACCCTGCACGGGTTTTTTTATGCCGCCGCAGGGTGCACATTACCGAACTGAGGAAGAGGGAAGTCACATGTCAGATAGGGTCATCATATTCGACACCACTTTGCGTGATGGTGAGCAGGCCCTGGCGGCCAGTTTGACAGTCAAGGAGAAGCTGCAGATAGCCCAGGCGCTGGAGCGGCTCGGTGTCGACATCATGGAGGTGGGATTCCCGGTCTCCTCTCCCGGCGATTTTCAATCGGTGCAGACCATAGCCCGCCACATCAAGAACAGCCGGGTCTGCGCCCTGGCCCGCGCCCTGCCCAAGGATATCGACGCCGCCGGCGAAGCCCTGCGGGTCGCGGAGGCCTTTCGCATCCACACCTTCATCTCCACCTCCTCCATCCATGTGGAGAGCAAGCTCAAAAAGAGCTTCGAGGATGTGTTGGAGATGGGCATCAGCGCCATCAAGCATGCCCGCCGCTACACCGACGATGTGGAGTTCTCCTGCGAAGATGCAGGGCGCACCCCGATTGATAATCTCTGCCGCATGGTCGAGGCCGCCATCAAGGCGGGCGCCCGCACCATCAATATCCCGGATACAGTGGGCTACACGGTACCGACCGAGTTCTCCGGCATCATCCAAACCCTGTTCAACAGGGTGCCTAACATTGATCAGGCCATTATCTCGGTGCACTGCCACGACGACTTGGGCCTCTCGGTAGCCAACTCCATCGGCGCCGTGCAGATGGGGGCCCGCCAGATCGAGTGCACCATCAACGGCATAGGTGAGCGGGCCGGCAACTGCTCGCTGGAAGAGGTGGCGATGATCCTGAAAACCCGCGCCGACCTGCTCGGGGTGCACACCAACATCCGCCACAGTGAAATTCATCGCACCAGCGCCCTGGTAAGCCAGCTGTGCAACATGCCGGTGCAGCCCAACAAGGCCATCGTCGGCGCCAACGCCTTCTCCCACAGCTCCGGCATCCACCAGGATGGAGTGCTCAAGGCGAAAAACACCTATGAAATCATTACCCCCGAGAGCATTGGCCTGACCCAAAACAACCTCAACATGACCTCCCGCTCCGGTCGCCACGTCATCAAGCACCGGATGGAGTCCATGGGCTACGCCGAGAGCAGTTACGATCTCGACGACCTCTACGGCAAGTTCCTGACCCTGGCCGACAAGAAGGGGCAGGTGTTCGACTACGACCTGGAAGCGCTGGCCTTCTTCAGTCAGATCCACGAAGAGCCCGAGCATTTCAAGCTGCAGTATCTGGGCGTGCAGAGCGGCAGCTCGGTGCTGGCCACCGCCTCGGTGAAATTGGAAGTGGGTCAGGAGACCATCAGCGAAGCGGCCACCGGCAATGGCCCTGTGGATGCTGTCTACCAGTGCATCAATCGCATCACCGGCTATGAGATCCGCATCGACAAGTACGAACTCAAGGGCAAGGGCGAAGGCAAAAATGCCCTCGGCCAGGTCGACATAGTGGCCGAATACAAGGGCCGAAAATTCCACGGTATGGGCCTGGCCACCGACATCATAGAATCCTCGGCCCAGGCGTTGATCCACGTGATCAACAGCATCTGGCGCGCCGATCAGGTGGCCGAACAGATGGAACGCAACGTCACAAAAACAGACAAGATCAATACGGAGAGTGTGTGAGTATGAGCAGTTATCGGATCGCAGTATTGCCGGGTGACGGCATTGGCCCGGAAGTGATGGTCGAAGCCGTCAAGGTGCTGGAAAAGGTGCAGGCCAAGTTCGGCTTCGCCTTCGAATATGATCGCCACGATGTAGGCGGCATCGCCATCGACAACCACGGCACCCCGCTGCCACAAAGCACCATCAAGGGCTGTAAAGCGGCTGATGCGGTGCTGTTCGGCTCGGTCGGCGGCCCCAAGTGGGAGCACCTGCCGCCGAACGATCAGCCTGAGCGTGGCGCCCTCTTGCCCCTGCGTGCCCACTTCAAGCTGTTCTGCAACCTGCGTCCGGCCCGCATCTATACCGGTCTGGAGCAGTTCTCCCCCCTGCGGGCCGACATCTCCAATCGTGGCTTTGACATCGCCTGCGTGCGCGAGCTGACCGGCGGCATCTACTTCGGCCAGCCCAAGGGGCGAGAGGGCGAAGGGGCAAACGAGAAGGCGTTCGACACCGAGGTGTACCACCGCTTCGAAATTGAGCGCATCGCCAAGATTGCCTTTGAGTCGGCTCGTGTGCGCCGTGGCAAGGTCACCTCCATCGACAAGGCCAACGTGCTCGCCTCCTCCATTCTGTGGCGCGAAGTGGTGACTGACGTCGCCAAGTCCTACCCGGATGTGGCGCTGAACCACATGTACATCGACAACGCCACCATGCAGCTCATCAAGGATCCGTCCCAGTTCGATGTGCTGCTCTGCTCCAACCTGTTTGGCGACATCCTCTCTGACGAGTGCGCCATGATCACCGGCTCCATGGGGCTGCTCCCCTCCGCCAGCCTCAACGAATCGGGTTTCGGCCTGTTCGAACCGGCCGGTGGTTCGGCCCCCGATATCGCAGGCAAAGGGATCGCCAACCCCATCGCCCAGATCCTCTCTGCCGCCCTGATGCTGCGTTACAGCCTGGGCCAGGAGGCTGCCGCACAAGCCATCGAACAAGCCGTGGCCCAGACCCTGGCAGAGGGTTACTTCACCGCAGACCTGCACCAGGCCAGCGCCCGCTATCCGGTACAGAGCACCTCCGAGATGGGCAGTCAGATCGCCGCCCGGATCTGAGCCGCATAACAGATAACAAGGAAGAGAGAAGCAATGGCCAAGACCCTCTATCAGAAAGTATTCGACGCCCATGTGGTGCGTGAAGTGGCAGGCGAAACGCCGCTCATCTATATCGACCGCCACCTGGTGCATGAAGTGACCAGCCCGCAGGCATTCGATGGCCTGCGCGCCATGAACCGCCAGCTGCGTCGCCCGGATCTGACCTGGGCCACCATGGATCACAACGTCTCCACCACCACCAAGGACATCGCCGCCTCCGGCGAGATGGCCCGCATCCAGATGGAGACGCTCGCCGACAACTGCAAAGAGTTCGGGGTTCGCCTCTACGATCTCAACCACAAATACCAAGGGATAGTCCATGTGATGGGCCCCGAGCTCGGCATCACCCTGCCCGGCACCACCATCGTCTGCGGTGACTCCCACACTGCTACCCACGGCGCCTTCGGCTCGCTGGCGTTCGGCATCGGCACCTCCGAGGTGGAACACGTGATGGCGACCCAGACCCTGAAACAGGGCCGCGCCAAGACAATGCGCATTTCGGTCAACGGCAAGCTGAGCGATGGCATCAGCGCCAAGGACGTGGTGCTGGCCATCATAGGCAAGGTTGGCCATGCCGGTGGTACCGGCTACGTGGTGGAATTCGCTGGCGAGGCCATTGCGGGCCTCTCCATGGAAGGGCGGATGACGGTGTGCAACATGGCCATCGAGCTGGGTGCCAAGGCGGGCATGATAGCCCCTGACCAGACCACCATCGACTACATCCGTGGCAAGGAGTTCGCCCCCAAGGGGGAATCACTGGAGCAGGCCATCGCCTACTGGCAGACCCTCCAGAGCGACGACGGCGCCCACTTCGATGCCGAAGTGGTGCTCGACGCCGCCGACATAGCGCCGCAGGTGACCTGGGGCACCAACCCGGGACAGGTGATCGCCGTCAATGAACCCATACCTGCACCGGAATCCTTCGCCGATCCGATGGAGCAGCAGTCCGCCCGCAAGGCGCTAGCCTACATGGACTTGCAGCCGGGCCAGAAGCTCACCGATGTCGCCATCGACAAGGTATTCATCGGGTCCTGCACCAACAGTCGCATCGAGGATCTGCGCGCCGCCGCCGCCATCGCCCGTGGCCGTAAAGTGGCCACCGGGGTACAGGCACTGGTGGTGCCAGGCTCCGAGCAGGTCAAGGCCCAGGCCGAGGCCGAGGGACTGGACAAGATCTTCATAGACGCAGGCTTTGAGTGGCGCCTGCCCGGCTGCTCCATGTGCCTGGCCATGAACAACGACCGGCTGCAACCCGGGGAGCGCTGCGCCTCCACCAGCAACCGCAACTTCGAAGGGCGCCAGGGCCGCGCCGGCCGCACCCATCTGGTAAGCCCGGCCATGGCTGCCGCCGCCGCCATCACAGGTCATTTCGCCGACATACGCGCACTGTAAGAGGGAGTTAACATGACAGGTTTCAAGCAACACAAGGGGATCGTCGTCCCCCTCGACAGCGCCAACGTCGACACCGATGCCATCATTCCCAAGCAGTTTTTGCAGAAGGTGAACCGCATCGGCTTTGGCAAGCACCTGTTTAACGACTGGCGCTTCCTCGACGATGCCGGCGAGCAACCTAATCCCGAGTTCGTACTCAACCAGCCACGCTATACCGGTGCCAGTATCCTGCTGGCGCGGGAGAACTTCGGCTGTGGTTCCAGCCGCGAGCACGCCCCCTGGGCACTGGCGGATTACGGCTTCAAGACCCTGATAGCCCCGAGCTTTGCCGACATCTTCTACGGTAACGCCATCAACAACGGTCTGGTGCCGGTGCGCCTGAAAGAGGAAGAGGTAGAGGCGCTGTTCCAGCTCGTCGCAGCCAACCCCGGCCTGCAGATCGAGGTGGATCTGGAGGCCAATCTGGTGCGTGCCGGTGAGCTCAGCTTCGGCTTCGAGATCGACGAGTTTCGCCGCTACTGCCTGCTCAACGGGCTGGACGCCATCGGCCTGACCCTGCAGCACGAGGCTGCCATCAGCGCCTTTGAGGCCAAACAGCCCAGCTGGATTTGACCCGCCAGCGGCAATAAAACAAGTAGAATCAACAGGGAGCTTCGGCTCCCTGTTTTACTGTCTGCCACGCTTCCCACTCAGGGTCACCGAAACCGAGCCCGCACCACAGGAAAGGATGATGAAGAGACCGACGGCAATCCCTCTGCTTTGTGCCCTGCTGCTGGCCCTGCCTGCGGGCGCCAGTCAAACCAGCTTCAACAACAGTCTCGGTCAGATCAACGTCGGCTGGCAGGATAGCGAAGGCAAGCCCCAACAGCTTACTTACCGGCTCGAACAGGGCAAACTGCCGCCGCTTATCGCCTATCGCCCCGCCAGGATGCAGGAGGAAGTGTTGCAGGTGTTGTTGCGGGAGGTGCGCAAAAACTATCCCGAGGTACAGTTCACCCTCACCCGCCCCACGCTTGAGCTGCATCTGAAAAGTCGCAATCAGGACAAGGCTCGCGAGGCCATGGCCTGGCTGGAGTCACAACGGAGCAAGGAAGAACAGGCGTGGCTGACCAAGTACTATTTCCAGTACTTCACTCCCCCTGACGGGCAACTGGCGGTCAAGCAAGATCATGTGCGCATTGCACTGGAGAGCCGCAGCGGGCTGGCACCGTTGGCAGAGCAGTTGCAACAACAAGGAGCAACCGAAGTCGAAACACGCCAGAAAACCGTGGCCCATATGCTCACCTTTATTCAGAGCATTCCCTACCAGCAGTTGGATAACCAGAGCGGACGGCAAGGCAAAGGATTTCTGTCCCCCCGCCAGGTGTTGGAGCAAAATAGAGGGGACTGTGACAGCAAGGTAACCCTGATGGCGGCCATGCTGGCCCAGCTTTTTCCGGAACTGAAACAGGCCATGGTGTTCGTACCCGGCCATGCCCTGCTGGCCGTTGATCTGTCCGCCAAGCCGGGGGATGTGACCCTCAACTGGCAGGGTCAGAACTACCTGCTGCTCGAGCCCACAGGCCCCGCCACCTTGCCTGCTGGCCAAATCGCATCGACCAGCAAAACGCTGGTCGATAGCAAACAGTTAAGTGTGCAACCGGTTCAGGCCAACAAGTGAACCTGTAGCACTCAGGCTCGCACTGTTAACAATGGCGGCCGATTGATTGGATCGCCGGTTTAAGTCACGGGTAGAAACTCTATCGCCAACAGCAAACCTGCCTCTTCCTCCAGTACCCGAATGATACGGGCCTGCGCTTCGAAAGGGGGCAGCAGGTTGTTGTGCGTGGCCAGGCTGACCCGGATCGGCAGATTGATGTCGAGCTGGTGTTCAGATACCGCGATCCCCATGCCGTTGGCACTAAGATCCCGACAGATCCCCTCCAGCACCTGCTGTTGCTGAACGACGGTGACGGGGGCGTTGATTATCATGCGCTGGAAGGCGCGTCTTTCCTTGGTACTGGTGATCACACGAACATCCTCTGTTGTGCTGACGCTATCTCGATGGCCCGCAGGAACAATTGTGCTGGCCTCCCCCCAAGAACGTTAATACAATGCGGTTCGTTTCTCAAACGGGGTGCGGTTTACCGCTGAGATTATACCCGTGTACCTGATCCAGATAATGCTGGCGGAGGAATTTGAGGCATGGCGCTCATTTTTTGCGCCCTCATCCGCTGGCACCTCATCATTAACAGGGAGTGCCACTTGATGAAAACCCTGCTGCTGGTTGCCACCAGCCTGCTCAGTACCCAGGCCTTCGCGGCCGACACCCTCACCGTTTATACCTACAGCTCCTTCACCGCCGATTGGGGACCCGGTCCCAAGATCAAGCAGGCGTTCGAGAAAGAGTGCGGTTGCAACCTCAACCTTGTGGCGCTGGAAGACGGCGTCGCCATCCTCAACCGGCTGCGGCTGGAAGGCAAACACAGCAAGGCCGATCTGGTGCTGGGGCTGGATGATGCTCTCATCAGCGAAGCCAAGCAGAGTGGTCTGTTCGCCCCGCATACCACCAGACTGGATGGTATCAAGGTGCCGGGCGGCTGGCAGGATGACACCTTCGTTCCCTATGACTACGGCTACTTCGCCTTCGTCTACAACCAAGACAAACTCAAAACGCCTCCCAAGAGCCTGAAAGAGCTGATAGAACGCCCGGATCTCAAGGTGATCTACCAGGATCCACGCACCTCTACCCCAGGGCAGGGGCTGATGCTGTGGATGAAGTCGGTCTACGGGGATGAGGCGCCGGCAGCCTGGGCGGAACTTGCCAAGAAAACGGTCACCGTCACCAAGGGCTGGTCAGAAGCCTATGGCATGTTTCTCGATGGGGAAGCGGACATGGTGCTCTCCTACACCACCTCCCCTGCTTACCACCTGATTGCCGAGAACAAGCCCCAGTATCAGGCTGCCGCCTTCGAGGAGGGTCACTACCGTCAGGTGGAAGTGGCCGCCAAGCTGAACAGCGCGACACAGGGCAAGCTCGCCGACCAGTTCCTGCAATTCATGATAAGCCCCGCCTTCCAGAATGAGATCGCCACTGGCAACTGGATGTATCCGGTAACAGATACACCGCTGCCCAAGGGCTTTGAACAGATGATCACAGTGACCAAGCCGCTGGCCTTCAGCGCAGATGAGGTGGCCGCCAATCGCAAACACTGGATCCGCGAGTGGTTGCAAGCCGTCACCCAGTGAGCCGTCATCTGAAACCACAAGCTCGTCCCCTCTGGTGGCTGCCGGGTAGCGCAGCCACCCTGTTGATCCTGCTGTTATCCCTGGGGCCGCTAGTCGCCCTGCTATGGCAGGCCGGTTCGCTGGCCCCCCGCACCCTGCTGGCAGACCCTTACCTGCGCCATGTGCTGGGCTTCAGCCTGGGGCAGGCGCTGCTCTCCACCCTACTGAGCCTGGGGCTCGCCATTCCGGTGGCAAGAGCGCTGGCGCGGCGCCGTTTCATTGGTCGCCCCCTGCTGCTCAAGCTGTTTGGCCTCTCGCTGGTGCTGCCAGTCATCATCGCCATCTTCGGCATAGTGGCGGTTCACGGCAAACAGGGCTGGCTGTCGCAGCTGCTGCGCGGCCTGGGGCTGGATCCCGGCAACTACCTGTACGGCCTGTTTGGCATACTGTTGGCCCACGTCTTCTTCAACATGCCACTGGCGGCGCGCCTCATGCTGCAGAGCATAGAGAGCATACCGGAATCGAGCTGGCGTCTCGCCAGTCAGCTGGGCATGCGCTCCGCCCACATCTTCCGGCTGCTGGAGTGGCCTATCATTCGTGGCATCCTGCCGGGGCTTGCCAGCCTCATCTTCATGCTCTGCTTCACCAGCTTCACCACTGTGCTAGCGCTGGGGGGCGGGCCCAGATCCACCACCTTGGAGGTGGCCGTCTATCAGGCGCTGCGCTTTGATTTCAACCTCGCCACCGCGGGCGGACTGGCGCTGGTGCAGCTGTTCCTGACCGCTACCCTGCTCCTGCTACAACACAAGCTGCAGACCACGCCGGCCAGCCGGATCAGCAACCATCGCCCCTGCCTGCGACCGGATCGTCACCAGCCGGGTACCAGGCTGATAGACAGTGCTGCCCTCATCCTGGGACTCGCCGTCTTCCTGCCACCGCTATTGGCAATCCTGGTGGCCGGTTTCAATCCCGGCCTGCTGACGGCGCTGGCCTCGACACAGCTGTGGCAGGCCAGCGGTCAGTCGCTGTTGATCGCACTGGCGGCGGGCACCCTTGCCACCCTGCTCGGCAGCGGCCTGCTGCTCACCAGCCGTCACCTCAAGGTTCGCACCCACCAGCGGCGGGCCGCCGCCCTGTGGGAAGCCAGCGGCTCCATGATCCTGATGATACCGGCAGTCGTGCTCTCCACCGGCCTCTTCATCATGTTCATGCCTTTTACCGATGTCTTTGCCCTCGGCCCCTGGCTGGTGGTGCTGGTCAACGCCCTGATGGCACTGCCCTATGTGCTGCGCACCCTCTCAGCCCCCATGCAGCTGGTGGTGCACCAGTACGATAGACTGGCCGACAGCCTGGGAGTGCGCGGTCTGCATCGCCTGCGACTGGTGGAGTGGCCCCTGCTGCGCCGCCCGCTAGCACTGGCCATGGCGCTGTCGATGATCCTCTCGCTCGGAGATCTCGGTGCCATCGCCATGTTTGGTAGCCAGAAGCTCACCACCCTGCCCTGGCTGCTCTATCAGCAACTCGGCAGTTACCGGCTGACCGAGGCGGCCGCCACCGCCCTGCTGCTGCTTACGCTCTGTTTTTCCCTGTTCTGGCTGGTAGAACGCGGGCTTGGAGGAAAAAATGCTGAACATTGATACGCTTGCCACCAGCTACCCCGATTGGCGAGTCAGCTTCAGCGCGACCCTGCCCAAGGGAGAGATCACCGCGCTGATAGGGCCAAGCGGGGCGGGCAAGTCGACCCTGCTCGGCATGATCGCCGGATTCGTGCCGGTGGAGTCCGGCACCCTCAGCTTCGATGGCAAAGATCTGCTGCCGTTGGGACCTGCCGAGCGGCCGGTCACCACCCTGTTTCAGGATCACAACCTGTTCCTGCACCTCTCGGTGTTCGACAACATCGCTATCGGTCTGCACCCTGGCCTGCGTTTGAGCCCTGCTCAGCGGGCGCAGGTAAAACAGGCCGCAGAGCGGGTCAGCCTTGGCGGCATGCTGGCACGCCTGCCGGAGCAGCTCTCCGGCGGCCAGCAACAACGGGTCGGGCTGGCCCGTGCCCTGGTGCGAGGCAAGCCCTTGCTGCTACTGGATGAGCCCTTCTCGGCCCTCGATCCCGCCCTGCGCCGGGAGATGCTGGCGGAGGTAGCCAGACTCGCCTGCGAGCAGAGCATTACCGTGTTGATGGTCTCCCACAATCCAGAGGATGCTCAGCTCATCGCCGATCAGGTGCTGTTCGTCGATGAGGGGCGCATCGCCCTGCAAGGCAAACCCGACATCCTGCAAAACAGCGATCATCCCGGGTTGTTGCGCTACCTTGGTCGTGCTGGCTAACAAGCTGATGGTCTCCCCCTATCATGCCGGAGAATACCCAGCTCATCGCCGATCTGGTGCTGTTCGTCGATGAGGGGCGCATCGCCCTGCAAGGCAAACCCGACATCCTGCAAAACAGCGAGCATCCCGGGTTGTTGCGCTACCTTGGTCGCGCTGGCTAACAAGCGGATGGTCTCCCCCTATCATGCCGGAGAATACCCAGCTCATCGCCGATCAGGTGCTGTTTGTGGACAAGGGGCGCATCGCCCTGCAAGGCAAACCCGACATCCTGCAAAACAGCAATCACCCCGGCCTGCTGCGCACCCTTGGGCAATGACCCTGGGGCGCTGAGCCGGCAACGGGATCAAAAAGGGGAAGCCACTTGGCTTCCCCTTTTTCATAGGAAGATAGTCAGGTAAATCAGAGGTTTTCCTCGGCGAAGGAGGCGAGCTTGCTGCGCACCACCCCGTTCAGGAAAATGTTGGTACTGCCATCGAAATCCTTGAAACGCTCGACTATGTAGGTCAGACCCGAGGTCACCGGACTCAGGTAGTTGGAGTCGATCTGTGCCAAGTTGCCGGAGCAGACAATCTTGGTCCCCTCACCGCAACGGGTGATGATGGTCTTGATCTGGGATGCGGTCAGGTTCTGGCACTCATCCAGCAACACGAAGGTGTTCTGGATGCTGCGCCCACGCATGAAGTTGACCGATTTGAACTGGATATTGGCCTTTTCCATGATGTAGCTCAGCGAGCCGCTCATGTTCTCGTCCTGCTTGTGCAGCACCTCCAGGGTATCTGTCACCGCCGCCAGCCAGGGCATCATCTTCTCTTCTTCGGTGCCAGGCAGGAAGCCGATGCTCTCTGCAATTTCCGGGGTATTCCGGGTGACGATCACCTTCTCGTAAATCCCCTTCTCAATGACCAGCTCCAGCGCGGCCGCCATGGCCAGCAGGGTCTTGCCGCAACCGGCCGGACCGGTCAGGATCACCAGATCGATGTGTGGATCGAGCAAGGCATCCAGCGCCATCCCCTGATAGACGTTCTTGGGGTGTACACCCCAGGCCTTACGGGACATCAGCCGCTCACGGCCCAGATCCTTGATACGGATCTTGTGGCCATCATTGCTCAAGACTCTGGCGGCGAAGAAGTTCTCCTCGTCGAGCAGGTACTGGTTGACGTGTACCCCCTCCAGCAGGTTGGCATCGATCACATGGACGGTATCACGGCCATGGGTCTCGCTGTCACACTCGCCGACCCGCTCCCAGAAGCTGCCGGGTACCACCTGAAAGCCTTTGGCCAGCAGACGGATATCATCGATCAGCTGGTCGCTGCGATAATCCTCGACATGCGCCAACCCGGCACCCTTGGCCTTGAGGCGCATGTTGATGTCCTTGGTGACCAGCACCACCTGACGCTTCAACTCGTGCTTTTGCAGATAGAGGGCTGCGTTGATGATGCGGTTATCGGCCTCTTTATCGGTGAACACCTCGGCATCCTGAGGCAGATGGTGGTCACTGAAGATACAGACATTGCCACTCGCCTCACCCGCCAGCGGTACGCCTTGGGTGATCTGCTCGGGCGTTGCATCGCGGAACACATCTTCCAGCGCACGAATAGCCACCCGGGCGTCGCGGCTGACATCCTTGTAGCGATCCTTAATGTTGTCGAGCTCTTCCAGCACCGTCATGGGGATGAGCACATCGTGCTCTTTGAAGGAGTAGATGGCGAGGGGTTCGTGAAGCAGAACGTTGGTATCCAGGATAAACAGCTTTCGGTCCGTGTTGTCCATAAGCATCCTCCTTGGCACTGAAGGTGCCACGTGTGTGAATCTCAGATGTCATTGAAACCACACGAGCGTGACAGATTTATTACCCCCAACGCTACGCCCGATTTTACTATCACGCAACAAATCGCTTGAGTAGCAAGATCGTTCGAACAAAAAAGCAGCAATAAAAAAACCGGCACTGTGGCCGGTCTTGTCAAAGTTAACAATAGCTTGTCAGCCGCACTTGGAATCACCGCAGTTGAGACAGGTCATACAGCCATCCTTTTGCACCAGTGCCTTGGTGCGGCACTTGTAGCAGAGCGCTGCACTGGCCGGGAAACCACTGCCGGCCTGCTGTTCTTCTGCCTGTTGCTGAACCTGCAGTTCAGCCTGTTTCTCGGCCAGAAATGCCTGCTGATGCTCATCCAGTCCCGGCAATTTGATCATGCCGATCTCGGTGAGATGGGTCTCGATCACGTTGCCAATTTCGGCGATAAGGGAGGGAACATACTTGCCCTTGTTCCAATAGCCACCCTTGGGATCGAACACGGATCTCAGCTCCTCCACCAGGAAGGTGACATCCCCCCCTTTGCGGAACACGGCAGAGATGATGCGGGTCAGCGCAACTATCCACTGGTAGTGTTCCAGACTCTTGGAGTTAATGAAGATCTCGAACGGGCGGCGGGTCTCATGCACCGTGCCCTCATTGAGAATGATGTCGTTGATAGTGATGAACAGCGAGTGCTCGGATACATGCTCCGGCGTCTTCAGCTTGTAGGTGGTGCCCATCAGCCGCTCCGGGCGTAGCACGGTTTCATGCATGTGCACTACGTCATCCTGCGGGGACAGGTCTTCTTGCGGCTCATCCCGGGTTTTCACCTTGTAGGCGACGATTTTCTTGTCGATCTTCTTGGCCATAATGTCGTTCTCAGAATTTACCGTAATAGCCTTCTTTCAAGGCGTCGTAGAGGTTGGCGGCAGTGTGCAGCTCACCATCGTATTCGATCTCTTCGTTCCCCTTGACGGAGACGACGGAGCCATCTTCCAGGGTGAACTCGTACTGAGTGTTCTCCAGATCCTTCTCCTTCACCAGCACGCCCTGGAAGGCCTCAGGATTGAAGCGGAAAGTGGTGCAGCCCTTGAGCCCCGAATCCGAGGCATACATGTAGATGTCCTTGAACTGCTCGAACGGGAAATCGGTCGGCACGTTGGCGGTCTTGGAGATGGATGAGTCAATCCAGCGCTGAGCCGCCGCCTGAATGTCCACGTGCTGGGCCGGCGTGATGTCGTCAGCGGTGATGAAGTACTCCGGCAGACGGCTGGCGTCATCATCCGTGTAAGGCATGGCCGCCGGGTTCACCAGCTCGCGGTAGGCAAGCAGCTCGAAGGAGTAGACGTCCACGCTCTCCTTGCTCTTCTTGCCCGGCTTGATGACGTTGCGGCTGTAGTGATGGGCAAAGCTCGGTTCGATACCGTTGCTGGCATTGTTGGCCAGCGACAGCGAGATAGTGCCGGTCGGCGCGATGCTGCTGTGATGAGTAAAGCGGCCACCGGCTTCGGCCAACTCGGCGACCAGCGCAGGATCCACTTCTGCGACCTGCTGCATATAGCGGCTGTAGCGCGCGTGCAGCACCTTGCCCTTCACCTTGTCGCCAACCTTGAGGCCATCGGCCACCATTTCCGGACGCAGCCGCAACATCTTGCCGGTCACCTCGAACTCCTGCTGCATGATGGGGGCCGGGCCCTTCTCCTTGGCCAGACGCAGCGACTCCTGCCAACCAGTCATCGCCAGCTCCTGAGATACTTGCTCGGTAAACGCCACGGATGCCGCAGAACCGTACTTGATCTGCAGCATAGTGAGGGTCGAACCAAGACCAAGGAAGCCCATGCCATGACGGCGCTTGGCTGTGATCTCCTCGCGCTGCTTGGGCAATGGCAGCTGGTTGATCTCCACCACGTTGTCGAGCATGCGGGTGAAGATAGCCACCACCTTGCGAAACGCCTGCCAATCGAAAGCCGCTTTTTCAGTAAAAGGGTCGCGCACAAACTTGGTCAGATTGACCGAGCCGAGCAGGCAGGCACCGTAGGGTGGCAACGGCTGCTCGCCACAGGGATTGGTGGCGCGGATCTCTTCACAGAACCAGTTGTTGTTCATCTGGTTGACCTTGTCGATCAAAATGAAACCGGGCTCTGCATAGTCGTAAGTGGAGGTCATGATGACATTCCACAGCTTGCGGGCAGGCAGGGTCTTGTAGACCTTGCAGGCGACCTGCCCCAGCTCGTTGAAAACAACCCCTTCCTTGTTGGGCCAGTCAGCCCAGAGCGCCTGAGCGGGATCGTCCAGCGCAATGCCATCCTGCGCCACCTCTTTGGCTGTGTAGGGAAAGATCAGCTGCCAGGGGGCATTCTCCTTCACCGCCTTGACGAAATCTTCGGTGATGAGCAGGGAGAGGTTGAACTGGCGCAGACGACCATCTTCCCGCTTGGCCTGGATGAACTCGATCACATCGGGATGACGGATATCCATGGTGCCCATCTGTGCGCCACGGCGACCACCGGCTGACGAGACGGTGAAACACATTTTGTCGTAGATATCCATGAAGGAGAGCGGGCCGGACGTGTAAGCACCTGCACCGGAGACAAAAGCGCCGCGCGGGCGCAGGGTCGAGAAGTCATAGCCGATACCGCAACCGGCTTTCAGGGTCAGGCCAGCCTCATGCACCTTGCCGAGGATATCGTCCATCGAATCTTCAATGGTACCGGAGACAGTGCAGTTGATGGTTGAAGTGGCAGGCTTGTGCTCAAAAGCCCCCGCATTGGAGGTGATACGGCCAGCCGGAATGGCCCCATTGCGCAGCGCCCACAGGAACGGCTCAAACCAGGCCTCCGGTTCCAGCTCCTGCTCTGCCAACGCACGGGCTACCCGCTGGTAAGTCTCATCAATAGAGCTGTCGATGGGAGTGCCATCCTTGCTCTTGAGGCGATACTTGCTATCCCAGATCTCGAGGGACGTTTCCTGCAGGGGGATAAGGCGGGAGCCAAGCTCACTCTCCAGCACCGGGTTCGATTTAGCCATTTTCAATCAACCTTATGTGAATGCATCAACATCATGACAACAGCACAAAACACAACAAATAGTGCCATGTAAAATAAATAACACAATATATAGTACACCTAATGCCATGAGGGCGCCGATTCTAACCTAAAAAAATGCCCCGGCCAGCAGATTTCTGGGCCAGGGCACTTAACCGATTAATTTTCTGAGAAATTTAACACTCAGAGATAGATCAGGAGCTATTGTCAAATCTGGTGTATGGCGTCGGTCAGGCGGCACTCCTGTCTGACTCCTCCAGCACCTTTACTCCGTCCTTGAATTTCACGTTGTTCGCTACCAACGTCAGCAGCGCAAATCCCTTGAGTCGCTTCCACTTCTTCTGGGCCACTTCAAGCAGCTTGTAAACCATCGCCAGCGTGGTCTCCCGAGACCCGCAGTTCCGCGCTCTCTTGCTTCGTAGCCTGACCGTCGAAAACGTCGACTCTATCGGGTTCGTCGTCCGGATATGCACCCAGTGCTCCGCCGGAAAATCATAGAACGCCAGCAGCTCCTCCCGGTCTTTCGTCAGCTTCTCCATCGCCTTCGGGTACTTCGCTTCAAACCGCACCAAGATCCGTTCAAACGCCGTGTGCGCTTCATCCCTTGTCTCGGCCATCCAGATTTCATGCAGCGCATCCTTGACCTTGGGATGCACTGATTTGGGCAACGCTGCCAGTACGTTCGCAGTCTTGTGCACCCAGCATCGTTGATGGACCGTGTCCGGGTAGCACTTGGCCAGCGCTCGCCAAAAACCCAGGGCGCCATCACC